>JASIGD010000509.1 GCA_030045295.1 Streptosporangiaceae bacterium | reverse complement strand
CGGATCAGCTGGGCGACGACCGGCTTGGCTTGCTCATCGCCGGACAGGAACACGACCCAGGGCGGCTTGCGGTGGTTGTCGTCCGCCATGATTCCCGCCGAGAGCGAGTTGAAGGCGCGCACCCAGCGCGCCTGCGGGAACGCGTCGGCCAGCGACCGCATGGTTACCTGCTGCCGGCCGAACGAGTTGGCCGCGTCGATCACGACGCGGCCGTCGAGCGGGCCGGCTGCCTGCAGCACCTCGGTCACGGCGGGGCCAGGGACGGCCACGAGCAATACTTCGGCGCCCGCCACGGCGTCGGCGACCGAGGCCGCGTGCGCGCGCTCCCCCAGTTCCGCCGCCCGCGCCCGCGGCCCGGCGGCGTCCCGCGCCGCGAACGTGACGTCGTGCCCTGCGGCGTGCCAGAGCCGGCCTAGTGTCGAGCCGACCTGGCCGGCTCCAAGGATCGCGATCTGCACCGCTCCTCCCGCCATAACCATCAGCGAGTCGCTCCAGTAAAGCGTCGCATAGACCCGCCCGGCTCCGATCATCGCGCGGCGAGGAAGCGGCTGCGGTGAGGTCGGGTTAGCTTCGGTGAACGTCCTTCGGACGAACCAGGAGTTGCCAATGCCTGACGCCTCAATAGGGCGCGGCTGACCCCGGAACTACCCATTTCTGCAGGCCGCGGCAGCCTGGAATGCTCAGTACCTTAGTCAGGCTCTCTGGAGAGGACAAAGGATTCGTGACCGATGCAATATTGAATGCGGTGATCCGGCGTTCAGCGAACCGCTCTTCGTCTGCTGCATAACGCGTCGGTCCTTGCGATCTTCGGGTCATAGCTATGCAGGTTTGTGCCATCCCTGAAGGAGCGCGATCAGGTCGCCCGCGTGAACGGCACCGCGCCGGCTGCTGATGGACCCAGGTCCAGACCCGGGCGACTGGCCAGGCCCCTGGCGCATTGCCAGTGCCGGCAAGCCGACCGTTGTGTCGGCCAGATGACAGACCGCCCACATCGCGATCGGGCAGGCTAAACACCGGCAATCAGGCCAGCCCGCTGATAAGGAGAGAGAACATGACCAGAACGCATGACGGCGCCAGGCATGAAATGACGGCGCCGCCAGGTCCCCAGGGCCGGCCCGCCAGCGCCGTGGAGCGGACGCAGCGTATATTTCACGAGCTGCACGCCGACGGGCGTCACGCTCTTTGCGGTGTCTGCGATGGCGAGTACCGTCAGCGTGATGCCAGACGCCGAGCTGGCTCTGGTGCAGGTCATCGAGCCGGTGTATCGGGCTGCCCCGCGAGCAAGATGGTCAGCGCGCTGCTGTAGGCCCTGTCCGCGGCGACGAAGACTGACCTGGACCCTCCCGCCGAGGCCGTCAATCTCTGCGGGTATGAACCAGGCCGGCCTCTTGGCGGCCTTCTGCCCGGGAGCCGGCAGCGCCTAGAACTCGTACTGGACCGCGACCCGCTGAGCGGCAATCGGCACAACGAATTGGCCGATCATCGCCTGGTGTTCCGGATGGTCCGGTAGGCCAGGTACCCGTCGACGTCATTGAAATCAGCCGTCACCGCAAAGTCGAAGGTGCCAGGGTTGATGCCCAAGTCCGATCCGATGTGAAAGGCCAGCAAGGACGGCACGAGCGAGGGCAGCCGGGCGATCTCGGCGGCGACGCGCCGCTTCTGCTCCTCGGTTGCCTCCCCGGCCCACCGGAACAGCGCCACATGCCTGATCATGCGCCGACGCTACCGCACCCTAGTTGTTGCCGCCGCGGTGCCCACACCGCCGGCAAGACGGACGAACAAGGCGTGGCCAACGAATGTATAGGTCGGTTAGCCTATAAGCAATCAGGCAGTTCAGCATGCGTAAGGGGTACTGGTTGACCTGCCTGCTCCCGTTTGGCCTATGGCGCGACCGGAACTAACTGGCCGGGAGGAAGTGGAATCGATGCCAACAACGGCATGGCGGTTCATCGGCACCGAAGGGGCCGATGAGGCAGTCCTCAAGCTCAAGCAGCTGGAGGCCGGGAAGCTCGTCGAGGTGCAAGATGTCACCGTTATCCGCTGGCCGCAGTACGCCGCGGAGCCAACGGTGCTCGAGCACGTGACAGAGGAGGGTAGCAAGGTTTCCTCACTCATGCATAAGTTCACCCATGCTGGCATCGACAGCTCGATGGTCGACGCGGCCAGGGAGGACATGACGCCGGGAACCTCGGTGCTTGTCCTGCTGACTCCCGAAGCGGCGGTCGACGCCTTCGCGAAGGCGTTCGAGGGACAGGGTGTGGAGTTGATCCGCTCAGATCTCTCGGTGCAGGAGCAGGATGAGGTGCGGGCCGCCTTGGGTGATTCGGGCGCTGCGGACCAGTCTCAGCCGCCAGGCAGTGTGCCGGAGAGTTGACACTGACGTTCGTGGGATCAGCTGCTGCGATCGCACCCGACGGTCCGGCCTGCGCGCGGTGACGAGGGTGGTGTCATGCGGTCCTCGGGCCATCCCCGGACCTGCGCCGAGCTCGGTGATCACCGGCCGCTAGCCCGTCTCGTCGGGTACGGCGCGGGAACGGCGCGAAGAGTCTCTGCCGTGTATCTCAATCCAGGCGACTTGCCGACCGGGAACTGGGTCGAGCCATAGGCGGACGGACATGGGCTCAGCCGGCCTTTCCGGCGTACCCACCTTGGCCGACATTCCCGCGGGACGAAGGGCGTACCTTACTCCGCGGTCGTCGGCGACGGCGATGTCACCGGATTGAGCGAGGTCCCTTATCGTCGCCACGGCTGCATCGGCGTTTCTGCGCCGGGCTTGCTGAGATAGCTTGCGCCGGGCCCGGCGGGTGAACAACGTTAGGGATACTGGCAACCGGCTCGGCCTGGCCGCGGTGAGCTGCCGGTTCTCCGAGGGCATCAAAGACGCACGCAGGAGGGCGTGATCAGCGCCGACGACCAGTGCTTCTGGAGACAGGACACCGACAGAGGTGGTGATGGCGTCAGCTTCGCGGAAGGACCACCGTCGTCCCGGTGCATCTTGTGAGCCTTGCTCATCTGCGCCGGACGATGGGACGCTTATGGCCGCCTGGGACAGCCGGCGGCGATGTTCTGCTTCGGCTTTCAGCACGGGCCAGCTTCGGTAGCCGTATTCGCGGGCCACGGCTAGCTGGGCCGCTGACAGCGTGACCCGTTCAGACACGGCACTAAGCCTGGCGGCAGCGGTAGGGTCGCCTTTTACCGCCGCGCGAAGCAGCTCCCGCGCCTGACGGCGGAGCTGAGCGAGATCGGGTCGGTCGGGAAGCTCGGGCATGACGTCTCCTTGCCGCCCGGGCTCGCGTTCGGGCGCGATGCGAAGACGATCCTGCCGGGAAAACACGACCTACTGCCGGAAGCTGTGGAGGTGGACTCAGGTCCTGCCCGCGAACCCGGCGGCGCCCTCCTGCGCCGATGCCGCCAGCATACACCGCGACCTTAGCCCGCGCGCCGCTGCGCGCCGCCAGGGACACCTCGACGCGCTCGGCCTCGGCGCGGACGCCTGGGCCCAGCGCGCCCGCCGATCGGCGTGCGGGCTCAATCACTGAAATTAGGTGATGCCTGCTCACCTCGACGCCCGCCAGCCTGGCTCCATACCGGCAATGCGGCCCTGTACGCGGCGGACCACATGCGCCGACGTCATCCCGACGGCCGATGGACCCCTGAACAGCTTTCGACATCGCCGTCACGGAGGCCTCGGCGAGGCGCGGTAACAACAGTGGAGGAAGTGGTGATTCTCATGTCTGCTGACACTTCTGTTAGCGGCGGCCTGGGCCGACGGCGCTGGCTGATCTTGGGTGTGATCGGCATCGCGCAGCTGATGGTCGTCCTGGACCTCACGGTGATGAACATCGCGCTGCCGTCGGCCCAGCGGGCACTGCACTTCACCACAGTCGACCGGCAGTGGGTGGTCACCGCCTACACCCTGGCCTTCGGCAGCCTGCTCCTACTCGGCGGCCGACTGGCCGACCTGCTCGGCCGTAAGACCACGTTCCTGACCGGGCTGGTCGGCTTCGCCGGCGTCTCGGCCATCGGCGGCGCCTCGGTCAACTTCACCATGCTGGTGACCGCGCGGGCCTGCCAGGGGGCGTTCGCCGCGCTGCTGGTGCCCTCCGCGCTGTCCCTGCTGACCACCACGTTCACCGAGCCGAAGGAGCGCGGCAAGGCATTCGGCGTCTTCGGGGCGATCGCCGTAGCGGGCGGCGCGATCGGCCTGCTGCTGGGCGGCGCGCTGACCCAGTACCTGTCCTGGCGGTGGACGCTGTACGTGAACCTGATCTTCGCCGGGGTGGCCTTCACCGG
>JASIGD010000508.1 GCA_030045295.1 Streptosporangiaceae bacterium | reverse complement strand
CCCGCGCCAGTCCCGCGCGCCGGCGCAGCCCGCGAGGCCGCGATCCAACCTGATCAGGTCCAGCGCCGGCATGGCGGCGGGCACCCTGGTATCCCGGGGCACCGGCTTCGTGCGCACCCTGGTCCTGGTATACGCGGTCGGCACCACTTACCTGGGCGACGCGTACAACAACGCCAACACCCTGCCGAACACCGTCTACTACCTGATGCTCGGCGGCATCTTCACCAGCGTCGTGGTACCGCTGCTGGTCAAGGCGGCCAAGCGCGATCCCGATCACGGCGAGGCGTACGCGCAGCGGCTGTTCACCCTCGGCGCGGTGGCGCTGCTGGTGGTGACGGTGCTGGCCACGCTGGCGGCAGGCCCGCTGGTCGACCTGTACGCGCCGTCGATCCACGGTCCGGTCGGCAGCCAGGCCGCCGCCGAGCACAACCTCATGGTGGTGTGGGCCTACTTCTTCATCCCGCAGATCTTCTTCTACGGGATGTGCTCGCTCATCGGCGCGATCCTGAACACCCGCGGCCGGTTCGCGGCGCCGATGTGGGCTCCCGTGGTCAACAACGTGGTCGTGATCGCCGTCACCGCGCTCTACGCGGTCATGGTCGGCTTGAGCAAGGAGCCGTCGAACATCTCGCCGTTCGGCGTGCGGCTGCTCGGGATCGGCACCACGGTCGGCGTCGTCGCGCAGACGATCGCGCTGGTCCCGTCGCTGCGCCGGGCCGGGTTCAGGTGGCATCCGGCCTTCGGGTTCAGGCCGGGCGAGGTATCCGAGATGGGCCGGATGGCCGGCTGGATGTCGGTCTACGTGATCACCCAGTGGGCCGGCTACCTGGTCGTCCAGATCATCGCGAACAAGGCCTCATCGGGCGCGAACGGCTATTCCGCGTACTCCATCGCCTGGCAGCTGTTCCAGCTGCCGTACGCCATCGTCGGCATCTCCGTCATCACCGCGCTGCTGCCCCGGATGAGCGAGCACGCCACCGCGCGCCGCTATTCGCTGGTCAGGGATGACTTCTCGATCGGCGTCCGGCTCGCGTCCGTGCTGGTGGTGCCCGCGTCGATCTACCTGTTCGTGCTCGGCGGGCCGATCGCCGAGTTCCTGTTCTCCTACGGGAGCGACCACGCCGCGCAGGCCAGGTACATCGGCGAGGTCTTCGGCCTGTTCGCCCTGGGCCTGGTGCCGTACATGCTCACCCAGCTGCAGCTGCGGGTCTTCTACTCGTTCCAGGACAGCCGGATGGCCGCCGTGGTCGGCGTTTTCACGATGTGCGTCGGCATCGCCGGCAGCCTGATCGCGCTGTCCATGCTGCCTCACCTGGATGTGGTGGCCGGACTGGCCGTCGCTTACGGGGTCGCGAACCTGGTCGGGGCCACCGCCGGGTGGGCGCTGCTGCTGCGCAGGGTCGGCAGCCTCGACGGCCGGGTGATCGCCCGGAGCCTCACCCGGATGCACCTGGCGACCATCCCCGGCGCCATCTTCGCGCTCGTCGTGATGATCGGGCTGGGACACGTCATCGCCGATCCCAGCGCGGCCTACGGACTGGTGGTCACGATCATCGGCGGGGGCGGCGCGGTCGTGCTGTACGGGCTCTGCGCCAAGGCGCTGCGCGTGTCCGAGTTCGGGTTCCTGGCCAGGACCGCCGTGGCGAAGTTCGGCGGGAAAAGCGGGCGGCATTAGCATGGATGTCAACCTATGAGCACCTACACGTCGGAACCAGGAACGCGGCTGGCGGGGCGCTACCGCCTCGTTGACCAGACGAGCGAGGGCACCGGCTGGACGTACTGGAAGGCCACCGACGAGACCCTCGCCCGTCCCATAACCGTGCTCACGTTCGCGGCGGACTTCCCGAGGATAGCCGAGGCCATCGCCGCGGCCCGGGCCGCGAGCAGGCTCACCGACCCGCGTTTCTCCCAGGTATTCGACGTAGAAGACGCCGACGGGGCCTACGTGGTGACCGACTGGCCGGCCGGCGAGTCGCTGCTCGACATGCTCGCTGAGGGCCCCCTCGAGTCCCCGCGCGCGGTCTCGCTGGTTTCCGCCGCGGCGCAGGCCCTGGCCAGCGCGCACGCCGCGGGGCTGGCGCACCTGCGGCTGGACCCGGCGTGCCTGCACTGGACGGCCGGGGGCGGGGTGAAGATTACCGGGCTGGGCATAGACGCCGTCCTGGCGGGCGCGGCTTCGGAGTCGCCGGGTGACGGCGAGAGCTCCGAGCTCGCCGATACCCGCGGCCTGGCCAGCCTGCTCTACGCGGCGCTGACCGGCTACTGGCCGAGCCCCGGGGAACCTGCCGGGGCCCAGCAGCCCGATCCAGTCGCGGAGTCCGGCCGAACCGACGATCCTGCTGAGACCGAAGCGCTTGACCCGGCCGGAAGGGGGGCCGGGCCAGGGCCGGCCGGGCTCCCGCCCGCGCCCGAGACCGAGGGGGTGCCGTGCACGCCGCGGCAGGTGTCCGCGGCCGTGCCGGCCAACATCGACGCCCTGACCTGCCAGGCGCTGTTCCAGCGGCCCAGCCGCCACGGACCCGCGCTCACCACCCCCGCGATGTTCGCCGACGCGCTGGCGAGCGCCGTCCCGCCTGATCCGCTGCCGGCGGTCTCGGCGCCCACCGCCGCGCTGCGCGCGCCCGACTACTATCCGACCGGGCCGACGAACCCGGGCCAGGCGGCCGTTCCCAGGCAGCGGACCGGCGGCGGGGTCCCGTACCGCCGCCCGCCTGCCGACCGCTCCGCGGTGGCCGCGGCCGTCATCAGCGCCCTGATCGTGCTCATCCTGGTCGCGGCGGGCGTGGCCGGCTGGTCACTCACCCACCGCGCGCACGGCACAGCCGGCTCGCCGCCGACCCAGCGTCCCTCCTCCTCCGCCCCGGCCGCGGCGGCCTCCGTGGTCCTCAAGCCGGTCAGCGCGAACAGCTTCGACGCGTACGGCAACGACGGCGGCAACGAGGACGGCAACGGGGCCAAGAACGCGATAGACGGTAACCCGAGCACGTTCTGGCACACCGATTACTACCTCAATTACCCCAGGCTCGGGAACCTGAAGCCGGGCACCGGGCTGATCCTCGACATGGGCAGGCAGGTCCGGCTGAGCCAGGTCGTGGTCCAGTTCGGCAGCACCTGCTGCACGCACGTCGAGATCGAGATCGGCAACGACGACAGCCCGGTCCCCTCGACGTTGAGCACGTTCACCGAAGTATCAAGCTCCAGCACCGCGGCCGGCCGCACGGCCTTCAACGTGACCAGCAGCAAGACCGGCCGCTACGTGCTGCTCTGGATCACCTACCTGCCGCCGCTGACCGGATCCCCCGGCGAGTACCAGGCGCAGATCTACAACGTCGTGCTCCACGGTCCGCCCGTGAGCCAGTCAGGCTGATGCTCCATGCAGGGCACCGACGAGGAGTGGCCTCCGGACGCCGAACTCCTCCGTCGGCACGTGGCCGGGGACAGTGAAGCGTTCGGCGAGCTGTTCCGCAGGCACCGGGACCGGCTGTGGGCGGTCGCCCTGCGTACCGTCTGCGACCCTGAGGAGGCCGCTGACGCGCTGCAGGACGCGATGGTTTCCGCCTTCCGGCGGGCCGCCGACTTCCGCGGCGATTCCGCCGTCACCACCTGGCTGCACCGGATCGTGGTCAACGCGTCCCTCGACCGGCTGCGCCGTAAGGCCGTCCGCCCGGCGATGTCCGCCGGCGACGAGCAGGCGTTTGAGGCCATGGTCGCGCAGGGCTCCGATCCCGCCCGGGCCGCGGATACCAGGCTGGACATCGACGCCGCGCTGCGGATCCTGCCGCCTCAGCAGCGGGCCGCGCTCGTGCTGGTCGACATGCTCGGCTTCTCCGTCGCCGATGCCGCTGCCATCCTGGACACCTCACCGGGCACGGTCAAGAGCCGCTGCGCCCGGGCCCGGGCCCGGCTGCTCCCCTACCTGGCGCACCTGCGGGGGAACCGATCGACGAGCGGGAGCGTCTCACCTGCGCAGGGAGGAGATGGATGACGGGGCAGATGACCCACCTGGACCCCGATGTCGTGGCCGAGTTCCGCGCGGGGCTCATCACCGGGCGCCGCGGCACCAGGATGGCCGCGCACCTGGCCGACTGCGAGCGCTGTTCGGCTCTCAGCGCCCAGCTGGCCGAGGTTTCCGCGCTGCTCGCCGCGGTTCCCGCGCCGACCGTGCCGGACGGCGTGGCTCGCCGGCTCGAGTCGGTGCTGGCCGCCGAGGCGGCACAGAAAAATGATTCCGAACGGGCCGGTGGTGACGGCTCGCGTGAGCGCGCGAGGCACAGACGGCCGGCCAGGCACCGCGGCTTCCGGCTGGTGGCCGTGCGGGTGCTCGCCCCGGCGGCCGCCATCATCGCGCTCGCCGCGGGCGGGTACGGCCTCAGCCGCCTCAGCGCGGGCCCCGCGAGCTCCACCGCGTCCGGAACCGAGGCGGCGCCGGCCGCCGCGAACGCCAGCGCCGGGGCCGCGAAAGGAACGGCGGGCCGGGCCGAGTTCCCGGAGATCCGGGCGTCGTCCAGCTTCCTCGTCGTCAACAGCCGTGCCGACTACCTGCACGCCACGCTGGGCGAGCAGCTCGCACGGCAGGTCGCCCAGGAAAGGCGGACGCCCGCGGCAGCCGGCCAGCCGCCGTCCGTAAGGCTCCTGGCGTGCGTGCGCCAGGTGACCGGTGGCGTCAGCCCGGTCCTGGTCGAGAACGCCCGTTACCAGGGCCAGCCGGCCACCATCATCGTCGCGCTCAGCGGCGGGCGCTACACGGCCTGGGTGATGACCCCTGACTGCTCGGGCAAGCTCGCTAGCACCACGCTTCCGGGAACATCCGCGCCCTAGGATCGGTTCACTGAATGCCAGTCGGATGAGGGGTTGATAAGGGTTGGCGGAAGTGACCGAAGTCCGGAACGTCGTCGTCATCGGATCCGGCCCGGCCGGTTACACGGCGGCGCTCTACGCGGCTCGCGCCGAGCTCAGGCCCCTGGTTTTCGAGGGGTCGGTCACGGCTGGCGGCGCGCTCATGCAGACCACCGAGGTGGAGAACTTCCCCGGCTTCCCCGACGCCATCATGGGCCCTGAGCTGATGGACTCGATGCGCAAGCAGGCCGAACGGTTCGGTGCCGAGCTGGTGCCCGATGACGTGACCGAGGTGGACCTGACCGCAACCCCCAAGGTGATCAAGACCGACGGCGAGACCTACCTCGCCCGGGCGGTGATCATCGCCACCGGCTCCCGGTACAAGGAACTCGGGGTGCCAGGGGAGAAGGAACTCGGCGGGCACGGCGTCTCCTGGTGCGCCACCTGTGACGGGTTCTTCTTCCGCGGCCACGACATCGCGGTCGTCGGCGGCGGTGACTCGGCCATGGAGGAGGCCACGTTCCTCACCCGGTTCGGCAAGTCGGTGACGGTCATCCACCGCCGGGACGCGCTGCGCGCCTCGAAGATCATGCAGGACCGCGCGCTGGCCAACCCCAAGATCAAGTTCCTGTGGAACAGCGAGGTGGCCGAGATCCTCGGGTCCGATCGGGTGACCGGCGTGCGGGTCAAGAACACCAAGGACGGCACGGAACACGTGCTGCCGGTGACCGGGGTCTTCGTCGCGATCGGGCACGACCCGCGGTCAGACCTGTTCTCCGGGCAGCTCGCTACCGACCCGGACGGCTACCTCCTGGTCAGCCAGCCCTCGACGCGCACGGCCATCGAGGGCGTGTTCGCCTGCGGCGACGTGGTTGACCGCACGTACCGGCAGGCCGTGACCGCGGCCGGGACCGGCTGTGCGGCGGCGCTCGACGCGGAGCGCTGGCTGGCGAGCAAGGACCAATCCTAGAAAAGCAGGAAACACTCATCGCGAGCTAAGGGATGTGATCATCGTGGGCGCGACCAAGGTCGTGACGGACGAGACTTTCGAGGCGGAGGTCCTGAAGAGCGACAAGCCGGTCATCGTCGATTACTGGGCCGAGTGGTGCGGTCCGTGCCGCATGGTTGCCCCGATCCTCGAGGAGATCGCGACGGAGTACGCGGACAAGATCGATGTCGTCAAGCTGAACATCGACGACAATCCCGCCGTATCCCAGCGTTACGGGATCATGGCCATCCCGACCATGAACGTGTTCTCCGGCGGCGAGGTCGTCAAGCAGATCGTCGGCGCCAAGCCCAAGTCGGCCCTGCTCCGCGAGCTCGCCGACTACATCTGAACCCTCTCGTCCGGGGCTGCTTCCTGGTCCCTGCTCACACGGGCCGCAGCGCGCCCTGGGGCGCCGTCGGGGTCATCGAGCCGAGCAGGCGCTCAAGCGCCACCTCGACATCCTCCCGCCAGGTCAGGATGGTCCTGAGCTCCATCCGCAGCCGCGGGTAATGGTGGTGCGGGCGGATGGTCTTGAACCCCACGGCGAGCAGGTAATCGACCGGCAGCATGCAGGCTGGCGACGTCCAGCGGCGGTCACCGAAGGCCTCGATCGCCTTCACGCCGCGCCGGGTGAGGTCCTTGGCCATCGCCTGCACCAGCATCCGGCCGATCCCCCCGCCGGCGAACTCGCTGAGCAGATGCGCGGTCATGAACAAGACCGCGTCAGCGCTCACCGGGCTGGTGGGAAAGGCAATCGAGCGCGGCACGTACTGCGGCGGCGCGAAGAGCATATATCCGGCGGGGACGCCGTCGACATACGCGATCTTGCCGCAACTGCCCCACTCGAGCAGCACCGACGATACCCACGACTCCTTCTCGAGTCCCGGGTCGCCGCTTTCCTCGGCGCGCGCCCGGCTGACCGGGCCGAGTTCCCAGAAAACGCACTTACGGCACTTCGGCGGCAGGTCGCCGAGATTGTCCAGCGTGATATTGACGATACGGCGCGACATCCTGTTCCCCGGCAGGCCATTCCCGACAGAATCCATCAACGGCCACAGGTACCCCTTATCCTGGCATGATACTCGGCGGTGACAGAGTGGGGCGTCCCTCCGGGAATAACAGAGCCGACCGACTTCAGGAGAGCCGTGACCGCCGGACTGCAGCCCGCATCGCAGCGACAGCGAATTGACCCCTACGTGGGCCAGTACGCCGAACGTGCCGTCGGCATGGTCGCCTCGGAAATCCGGGCCCTGTTCGCCGTCGCCGCCCGGCCCGAGATCATCTCGCTGGCCGGCGGCTCACCGTACGTGTCCGCCCTCCCGCTGGACGCCGTCGGCGAGATGGTCGGCCAGCTGATAGCCAGCCAGGGCGATCGCGCGCTGCAGTACTGCACGGCGCAGGGCGACGCCGGACTGCGGGAGCGGATCTGCGATGTCATGGCGCTGGAGAAGGTGCGGGCTCACCCCGACGAGACCGTGGTCACCGTCGGCTCCCAGCAAGCCCTTGACCTGCTCGCCAGGATCTTCGTCGACCCCGGGGACGTGGTCCTCGCCGAGGCGCCGTCATACGTCGGCGCCCTTGGCGCCTTCGCCGCCTACCAGGCCGACGTGGTGCACGTCGCGATGGACGACGACGGGCTGATCCCCGAGGCGCTCGAGGAGGCTATCCGGCGCACCGCGGCGGCCGGCCGACGCGCCAAGTTCCTCTACACGGTGCCGAATTTCCACAACCCGGCCGGGGTGACGCTCGCCGCCGGGCGGCGGCACCGGATTCTCGACATCTGCCACCGCGCCGGCCTGCTCGTGGTCGAGGACAACCCGTACGGCCTGCTCGGTTTCGACGGGGATCCGATGCCGGCGCTGCGGGCGGACGACGACGAAGGGGTCGTGTACCTCGGCACATTCTCCAAGACTTTCGCGGCGGGCGTGCGGGTCGGATGGGCGGTCGCGCCGCCGGCCATCAAGGACAAGCTGATCCTGGCCGCCGAGTCGGCCGTGCTCTGCCACTCCAGCTTCTCGCAGCTGACCGTGCGCGAGTACCTGACGACCCAGCCGTGGCTCGAGCAGATCAAGAATTTCCGCGAGCTCTACCGTGAACGAAGGGACGCCACGCTGACCGCGCTGTCCCGGATGATGCCGCCAGGCTGCCACTGGACCCGGCCGGCCGGCGGATTCTACGTGTGGCTCAGGCTCCCGGACGGCGTCGACGCCAAGGCCATGCTGCCCCGGGCGATCTCGTCGCGGGTCGCCTACGTGCCGGGAACCGGCTTTTACGCGGACGGCTCAGGCGGCCAGTACGCGCGGCTGTGCTACTCCCTGCCCGACCCGGAGCGGATCTTCGAGGGGATCCGCCGGCTCGCGTCGGTGGTCGAGACAGAAATCCAGCTGCGGGATGACTTCGGCCCGCCGACTAGCATCCATTAGCCAAACTTAACGGGATTATTCGAAATCATGTACCAACTCGATCGTGTCGTCGTACTCGCCGGCGGGCTGTCCCCCGAGCGGGAAGTGTCACTGCGCTCCGGCGACCGGGTCCGTGATGCCCTGGCCGAGGCGGGCATCGACGCCGTGGTGGCGGACGCCGACTCCGATCTTCTCGGCCGGCTGCGCGCCGACCCGCCGAGCGCGGTGTTCCCCGTCATTCACGGCGCATCCGGGGAAGACGGCGCGATCAGGGAAGTCCTGGCGCTACTCGGCGTACCGTACGTCGGTTCGGTCGCGAGCGCCTGCCAGATGGCGTTCGACAAGCCCACGGCCAAGGCCCTGGTCGCGGCGGCCGGGCTGATCACCCCGCCATCGGTGACCCTGCCGCGGGAAACGTTCCATGACCTCGGCGCCTCCGCGGTGATCGACCTGATCATCGCCAGACTCGGGCTCCCGCTGTACGTCAAGCCGTCTCGCGGCGGCTCAGCGCTCGGCGCCGGCCAGGTACGCGCCGCAGCCGAGTTGCCGCCCGCCCTGCTGAGCTGCTTCGCCTACGGCGACATCGCGCTGATCGAGCGGTTCGTCACCGGAACGGAGGTCGCGGTCGGGGTAGTGGACCTGGGCAGCGGCCCGCAGGCGCTGCCCGCGGTCGAGATCGTCCCGGGCGACGGCGGCTACGATTACGCGGCCAGGTATACCCCGGGCAAGACAGAGTTCTACGTTCCGGCCCGGCTGCCGGGTGACGTCGCGGCCGAGGCCGCCCGGATCGCCACGGCCGCCCACTCGGTGCTCGGGCTCCGCGACCTGTCCAGGACCGACCTGATCGTGGATGATGCGGGCACGGCGTTCTTCCTCGAGGTCAACGTCTCACCGGGGATGACGGAGACGAGCACGCTGCCGATGGCGCTCGAGGCGTCGGGTCACGCGTTCGGCCCTACCTGCGTCAGCCTGCTCGAGGTCGCCGCCGCCCGCGGCGCCTAGGCGGACCGATGACACGACGCAAGAGCTTCGGCAGCGACAACCACGCGGGCGCGCACCCGGCCGTGCTGCGCGCGATCGTGGATGCGAACGCGGGCGACGCGGTCGCCTACGGCGCCGATGAGCGGACCGAGCGGGTAACCGCCGACCTGCGCGCGACGTTCCGCGCCAGCGGCGGCGCTTTCCTCGTGCTGAACGGCAGCGGCGCCAACATCCTCGGCCTCAGCGTCCTGCTGCGCAGGCATGAGGCTGTCATCTGCGCTGAATCCGCGCACATCAATACCGACGAGTGCGGATCGGCTGAACGCCTGCTCGGCACCAAGCTGCTCGCGGTGCCGGCCGCGGACGGCAAGCTGACTCCCGAGCTGATCGCCGAACAGATGTCCGGGCGCGGCGACGACCACCGGGCCCAGCCGGGCGTAGTGGCTGTCACCCAGTCGACCGAGCTCGGAACGTGCTACACGCTCGCCGAACTGCGGAAGATAGCAGGCTTCTGCCGGGCCAGCGACCTGCGCGTGTTCCTCGACGGCGCGCGCCTGGCCAACGCGGCCGCCTACCTGGACTGCCCGCTGGCCGAGTTGGCGGACTGCGCGGACGCGCTCAGCTTCGGCGGTACGAAGAACGGCGCGATGGGCGCGGAAGCCCTCATCGTGATGCGCTCCGGGCTGGCCCCGGATGTGCCGTACCTCCGCAAGCAGCAGACCCAGCTGACCTCAAAGATGCGATTCGTCGCGGCCCAGTTCGCCGCGCTCCTGCAGGGCGACCTCTGGCGGCACAACGCGGCCCACGCCAACGCCATGGCCCGCCGGCTGGCCGAGGGCGCGAGCGCTGTGCACGGCGTCGAGATCGTCTACCCGGCCCAGGCCAACGCGGTCTTCGCCCGGCTCCGCCCCCGGCACATCGCCGCCCTGCAGCGGGACTGGTTCTTCCACGTGTGGGACGAGAAGCGGTCGGTGGTCCGGTGGATGACCGCCTTCGACACGACCGAAGCCGACGTGGACGCCTTCCTCGCCGACATCCGCTCAACCGCCTCCCGGTAGCCGCCGGATCGCGGATGTTTCCCGTGAAACATGCGGACGGGCAGCGGGGGCGGGCGCGCCGCGCGGTCCCTAACTCCGACGGCTCCCGTCCGGGCGCGTCGGAGGTCATCGCCTTCACGATCCGCTCCAGGTCATCGACGGTCGCGAACTCGACGACGATCTTTCCCTTGCGCCGCCCGAGCTCCACCTTGACCCTGGTCTCGAACAGGTCGGAGAGGCGGTCGGCCAGGTGGGTCAGGGCCGGAGCGGTCGGCGGCTTGGCCGCGGTACGCGAACGGCGCGGCGGTGACTCGTCGGAGCCGACCGCGACGATCTCCTCGACGGCGCGCACGGACAGGCCCTCCGCGACGATGCGGCCCGCCAGGCGTTCCTGCGCCTCGGGGTCTTCCAGGCCGAGCAGCGCCCGGGCGTGGCCCGCGCTGAGCACTCCCGCCGCCACCCGCTTCTGCACGGCCGGCGGCAGGTTCAGCAGCCGGAGGGTGTTGGTGATGTGCGGCCGGGAGCGGCCGATCTTGCGGGCGAGTTCCTCGTGGGTGGCGCCGAAGTCATCGAGGAGCTGCTGGTAGGCCGCGGCCTCTTCGAGCGGGTCGAGCTGCTGGCGGTGCAGGTTCTCGATCAGCGCGTCCCTGAGCATGTCGTCGTTGTGCGTCTGCTTGACGATGGCGCCGATCTCGCCCAGGCCGGCCCGCTGCGCCGCGCGCCACCTGCGCTCGCCCGTGACAAGCTCGTACCTGCCGGGCCCGGCCGCGCGGACGACCACGGGCTGCAGCAGGCCGACCTGCCTGATGGACTCGGCAAGCTCGTCGAGTGCGTCCTCGTCGAAGCTCAGCCGCGGCTGCCGCGGGTTCGCGGTGATCGCGGTGATCGCGATTTCCTCGTAACGGGCGCCGGACACCTCGCC
>JASIGD010000062.1 GCA_030045295.1 Streptosporangiaceae bacterium | reverse complement strand
GATCCGCGGTCGTAGCCCTGGTCCTGGTATGTCTGCCCTTCGTATCCCTGGCCAGAAAAGGACGCCGCGGGGTATGAAGGCGCAGGGTAAGCCGGCGCGGGGTAGGAAGGCCCGTCGTAGCCCGGGTCGGCGCGGTCCGGTCCGGTGTAGCCGTCTCCCTGGTAGCCCGGCTCGCCCGAGGTCGGGTACGCCTGGTGGTATCCCTGGTTGTCGTATTGCTGGTCCGGCCCGGGTCCGCGGGATCCAGGGCCTCGTTCCTGGTAGCCAGGCCCGGCGTAGGCCTGGTCCGCGTACTGCGGCTGCGCGGAATATCCCGCCTGGTCCAGGTACTGGTCCTGCGGTACGTACTGGGCTCGGTCCGGGTACTGGTCCTGCGGCGCGTACTGGGCTCGGTCCGGGTACTGGTCCTGCGGCGCGTACTGGGCTTGCTCCGGGTACCCCTCGTCCCGGTACTGCGGCGCCGGGGGCATCAGCTCCCGCGGGGACGCGCTGCCGAGCATCATCGCGCCGGTCGGTTCGTCGGGCCGGACTGCGCGGAAATCACCCGTCACGGGGACGGGGAAATCCTGGCTGCCGAAATCGCGGGTTCCGGCGTAGCCGGGCAGGGCCGTCAGCCTCGGATCGGTCGGGGTGCCGGGAAGCTGGCGGGGAAAACCGCCCGTGCCGCGCGGATCCCGCGGGTCGCCGTGCGCGCCGCGCTGCAGCGACTCCATCAGCCTGGGCAGTTCCTCTTGGGACAGCCGGAATGTCCCGGTGCAGGTACCTCCCTGCCAGATGCTGAACACGGAGATGCCGGTATCGGCGTACCAGCTCAGGCGCATGCTGCGCGAGCTGCCACGCACGTCGAAGAAGACCTCACCGAGCCGGGGCAACGGCAAGGGTGCATCCGATGCTGACACGCTGCCCATCGTGGCATGCTCCCTTCCTTTGTCCACCTGGTCGCGAACACTGTCAGGCAGGCTAGCGGGAGCTTTGCGGATGCAGGGGACGAAGCGGGAAATCAGGCGGTGAAATTTCGCCGGCCCGCATGCGAGATGGCTGGCGCGGGTGGCATCATTATCGGCGGGCATGCAGCGGCCGGCGCGACGGTTGCAGGATCGGTCAACCAGCGCGCTGGCGCCAGCCGTTCGGTAGTGTGACCGTTTGCTTACGCGATCGCCTTGCCTACGTACGGGAACACCACGTCTCCAAGACGCGTTGTATCTTGCAACGGAGGTTCCCGGACAGGACTGGCTCGCGTACGCGTGTTCAGCAGCCTGACGATCCAATGTAACGCACGATTTTATGCATCTTGGTTGAGGTGATTGATCCATGTCTCAGGTACGTCGGCAGTCGGTTGTGCTTCCCCGCCCTAACTGGGGGTGGCAAGATGCTGCCGCGTGCCGTGGTGAGGACCTGTTGCTGTTCTTCGGCCCGGACGGTGAGCGCCAGCCGGAGCGGGACATCAGGGAGCGCAAGGCGAAGGAGATTTGCGCTGCTTGCCCGGTGCGGATTGAATGCCTGAACTATGCGGTGTCGCGACCTGAGAAGTACGGCACCTGGGGCGGGCTGAACGAGGAGGAGCGCGCGGCCGAGCGGCGCCGCCGCATGCGGCGCGCGAACGCCGCCTGACTCCAGCCGACCGCAAGATTCCGGTCGACCGCCAGGGTCCGGCCGAACGTCAGCCAAATCGCTTGAACCCGGAAGCCCAGAAAGCACCTCAGCCGTCTCGCGCCAGCAGGGCCAGCACGTCGGCGTCGCTGAGCTGGCCGAAGGCCATATACCACTCCCCCACCGACGAGAACCTGCTGGGCGTGGCCAAGATGACTACCTGGTCAGCCGCCGCGCGCATCGACGTCGCCGCCGAGGGCGGCGCGACCGGTACGGCCAGGACGAGGTGCGCTGCCTGCGCGGCGCGCAGCGATCGCAGCGCCGCGCGGGCGGTGGCCCCCGTGGCCAGGCCGTCGTCCACGACGATCACGCACCAGCCTGCCACCGGCGGCAGCGGGCTGCCGCCGCGGTAAATGCGGACCCGCCGGGCGAGTTCGGCTTCCTCGGCGGCTACTGTCCCGGCCAGGTCCTCCGGGGCCAGCGCCAGCCGGCTGAGCAGGCCGAAATCGTACACGGGCTCCTGCAGGCCCTCGGCGATGGCACCCACGCCCAACTCCGGCTGGAACGGATAGCCGATCTTGCGCGTGACGATGACATCCATCGGCACTCCCAGGTGCGCCGCGACCTCTTTGGCTACAGCCACGCCACCCCGGGGCAGGGCGAGCACCACCGTCCGTTCGGGCCAATTATCGAGCGCCACCTCGCCCTTGAGCCGTTCCGCGAGCAGTCGCCCGGCGGCACGCCGGTCCGGGAAAGGAAGCACGTATCCGCTGGGCTCCCTGGTCATGGACAACATTTACCCGTCCTGGGGCGAGCCAGCCCAGGGAAAGGTGCACAAGTCCCCTCGAGTAGCACAACGGTCCGGACCGGGCCGCACAATGAGAGCATGATCTGCGTCCCGTGCCGGAAGCACCATCACGAGGACTGCCCGGGCGGCAGCTGGTGCGACTGCCAGCACCTGCCGTCGGCGGAATCGGTGTCCCGCGAGTCAGAGCCGCCGCTCAGCTGGATCCGCCAGGGCTAGCCGACGCGGGAATAGGCTCGCGGGGGGTCCGGTTGCCGCGAGTATGGCACCGCATGTGACCGTGCGGGCTGTCCACATGCCGGACGCGTCCTGGACAGCCGGGTTCGTTACATGTGATCCTGCTGCAATGAGTGTTACGGACCCGCTGCTCGTCGTGCGCAGGCACGTCGACTTGCTGCGCGTCCGCAGCGCCATCTGTCGCGACACCCGATGATTGCCGCCCCCGGATAACTGACCGGGCGCGCGTGCGCTGCCGGGTGCCTTCCTGCTGTAACCCTCGGTTGAC
>JASIGD010000507.1 GCA_030045295.1 Streptosporangiaceae bacterium | reverse complement strand
CACCGGGCGCTGTCTGCCAGGCTGGAAGGCATGGATCCGACGAACGCGCCACGGCATGTGGTGATCGTGGGCGGCGGGATCGCCGGGCTGGCCGCGGCGTTCTTCCTCAGGGACGAGGCGGTACGGGTAACCGTGCTCGAGGGGTCGCCGAGGCTGGGCGGCAAGCTTTCGGTGTCCCAGGTTGGCGGCATCGCTGTCGACGAAGGCGCCGAGGCGCTGCTCGTCACGCGGCCGGAGGGCACCGGCCTGATCGCCCAGGTCGGACTCGGCGGGGAGCGCGTCGAGCCGGGAACTACGTCGTCCGCGATCTGGACTCTCGGTGCGCTCCGGCCGCTGCCCAGGCGTCAGTTCATGGGCGTCCCGTCCGACCTGACGGAGCTGGCCAGGTCCGGGGTGGTGTCCGCGGCAGGCGTCGCCCGGGCCAGGCAGGACCTCGTGCTGCCGCCGACCGCCCGGGTCGGCGACGTGCCGGTAGCCGGGTACGTCGGAGCCCGGCTCGGCGCGGAAGTGGTCGACCGGCTGGTCGACCCGCTGCTCGGCGGGGTCTACGCCGGGCGTTCCGCCGACTTGTCGTTCGACGCGACGCTGCCGGCGCTCGCCGCCGCGTCACGGCGTTATACGTCGCTCGCTGAGGCCGCCCGCTCGCTGCTGCCGCCGCCGGCCCCCGATCCTGCCGCGGCCGCCGCCGGAGGGACGCGGTCGGGCGGGCCGGTATTCACTACGCTCGCCGGAGGACTGGGCATCCTGCCCGCGTTCTTGGCCAAGGCGTCGGGCGCGGAGGTCCGAACGACCTCGATGGCTCGCGAGCTATCACGTTCCGGACGCGGCTGGCGGCTGACCGTCGGCTCGGCGGCCGCCGAGGAGCACCTCGGGGCCGACGCGGTGATCCTGGCCGTCCCGGCGAAGCCCGCCGCGCGCCTGCTCGCCGACGTGCCGGGGGCATCGGCCGCGGTCACGGCGTTCGGCGAGATCAGCTACGCGAGCATGGCCATCGTCACGCTCGCGTACCCGCGCTCCGCCTTCCCCGGGGCCGGGCTCGCCGCCCTCGGATGGAGCGGGTACCTGGTGCCGGCCGTGGACGGGCGGGCCGTGAAGGCGGTCACCTTCTCCACCGTCAAGTGGCCCCGCCTGGCGGGCGCTGAGCCCCTGGAGATCGTCCGGTGCTCGGTCGGCCGTATCGGCGAGGAAGCCGTGCTGCAGCGCGACGATGACGATCTCGCCGCGCTGGCCGCGGCCGAGTTCGCCGAGGCCACCGGGGTCCGCGGCGCGCCGACCGCCCGGCGCGTCACCCGCTGGGGCGGTGCGCTGCCGCAGTACGCGGTCGGGCACCTGGACCGGGTGGCGAGGATCCGCGCGGCGGTCGCGTCTCAGCCCGGCCTGGCGGTCTGCGGCGCGGCCTACGACGGGGTCGGCGTACCCGCGTGCGTCGCGACAGCCCGCGCGGCGGCCAGCCAGGTGATGGCCTTTCTCACCGCCGGCGGTGAGGTGTCCGCCCGGTGACCGTCGTGGCCGACAATGGTGGCATGGCTGACGAACACGGGACGAGCGAACCAGGCCGCGGCGCTGCGGGCGCGCAGGCGGCCGGCAAGCCGAAGGCACGTGATCTCAACGAGCTGATCAGGTACACGATGTGGTCGGTGTTCCGGGTGGCCGACCGGGCCACGCTGGAAGCCGGCGGGCGCGCCGACGCCGCCGCCGAGGTGGCGGACCTGCTTGACCAGGCGGCGGGCAAGGGCATCATCACCCGCGGCTGCTATGACGTCCAGGGGCTGCGGGCCGACGCGGACTACATGTTCTGGTGGATCGCGCCGACCCCCGATGACCTGCAGGACCAGTACGTGCGCTTCCGCCGGACCCGGCTCGGACGGTGCAGCGAGCCGGTCTGGTCGGTGATGGCGCTGCACCGCCCGGCCGAGTTCAACAAGGGCCACATCCCGGCTTTCCTGGCCGAGGAAACCCCGCGCGGGTACCTGAGCGTGTACCCGTTCGCGCGGTCCTACCAGTGGTACCTGCTCGATCCCGCCGAGCGCCGCAGGATGCTCGCCGAGCACGGGATGATGGCGCGCGAGTACCCCGACGTCAGGGCCAACACGGTCGCGTGCTTCTCGCTCAACGACTACGAGTGGATACTCGCCTTCGAAGCCGACGAGCTGCACCGGATCGTGGACCTGATGCGCCACCTGCGCGGCGCCGAAGCCCGGCTGCATACCAGGGTGGAGATCCCGTTCTACACCGGTCGCCGCAAGCCGGTCGACGCGCTCGTCGCCGACCTGGCCTGACCGGACCGCCAGTTCGCCGATCAGGGAGCCGGCCCGGGCCCGGTCCGAACGCGACCGGCGGCGCACAGGCTAACGTCGAGAGGTGCCTGACGATCTCCGGGTGAACGCGTGGCTGGTGATACCGGCCGCCGAGCTGCACGAGCGCTTCTCCCGGTCATCCGGTCCCGGCGGCCAGTCGGTCAATACGGCCGACAGCCGGGTCGAGCTGTCCTTTGATGTCGAGCGCTCCTCGGTGCTCCCTGAGTGGGCCAGGGCCAGGGCGGCCGAGCGCCTCGGCGGGCGGCTTACCGGCGGCGTCCTCACCGTGGCCGCGTCCGAGCACCGCAGCCAGCTCGCCAACCGGCAGTCCGCCCGGGCCCGGATGGCCGCCCTGCTCCGCGAGGCGATCGCGCCGCCCCGGCGCCCGCGCGTCCCGACCAGGCCCAGCCGGGCGGCGAACGAGCGGCGGCTGGAGACCAAACGCCACCGCTCAGCGACCAAGCGCACCCGCCGCTACGACGGCAGGGACCCCGAGTAGCTCTCAAGCGCCGGGGTGCGTGCGCCGACCGCCCGGATCAGGCGCAGGCTCACGGCGCCGCGGGCTCCAGGTTCAGCGAGACCGAGTTGATGCACCAGCGCTGGTCGGTGGGGACGTCGTAGCCTTCGCCGGTGAACACGTGACCCAGGTGCGAGTCGCACCCGGCGCAGCGCACCTCGGTACGGGTCATTCCCAGCGACCGGTCCTCGATGAGCACGACCGCGTCCGATTCGGACGGCTCGTAGAACGACGGCCAGCCGCAGTGTGATTCGAACTTCGCGTCGGAGCGGAACAGCTCGGCACCGCACGCCCGGCAGCGGTAGACGCCCTCGGTCTTGGTATCGGTGTACTCACCGGTGAACGGCGCCTCGGTGCCGGCCCGGCGCAGTACCGCATACTCCTCGGGCGTCAAGAGCTCCCGCCACTCCGCGTCCGTCCGCGTGACCTTGTCCATGAGACGCAGGGTACGCCACGGGTTTATCGAATCGGAATCGTCGCTCCCTGATGGGATACTCGTGCGTATGGTTCTGCAAGCGCCAGCCGGGCGGATGGTCGGGCGGGACGGCGAGCTCGGCCGCCTGCTCGCGCTGCTCGACGACGCCCAGGCCGGCCGCTCGGTGGTCGCGCTGGTCAGCGGCGACGCGGGCGTCGGCAAGTCTCGCCTGGTCAGCGAAGTCGCGCGGCTCGCCGCGGGGCGCGGCTTCACCGTGCTGTCCGGCCACTGCGCCGAGCTGGGCGACAGCGTGCCCTACCTGCCCCTGGCTGACGCGCTCAGGAGCGCGGCCCAGTCCACCGGGGTGCTCGACGCGCTCAGCTCGCGCCCCGCCCTGAGCAGGCTCCTCCCCGAGACCGACGACGGACGCGTGGCCGACGAGGACCGCTCGGGCCTGGCCCGGCAGCAGATGTTCGGCGGCGTCCTCGGCCTGCTGGCCGAGCTCGCGGCGGCGGCGCCGGTGCTGCTGGTCCTGGAAGACCTGCACTGGGCCGACACGTCCACCAGGGACCTGGTCACGTTCCTGTCCCGGATGCTGCACCGGGAGCGGGTCGCGCTGATCGGCACCTACCGCAGCGACGACCTGCACCGACGTCACCCGCTCCGGCCCGTGGTGGCTGAGCTGCAGCGGCTGCCGAGCGTCATCTCGATCGACCTCGCGCCGCTGGATCCCTCGGCCCTGGCCGTGCACCTGACGGCGGCGGCCCGGGGCCGCCTCGACGCGACCGAGCTGAACGACATCGTGGCGCGGGCCGAAGGCAACGCCTACTACGCCGAGGAACTGCTCGCCGCCTCCCTCAGCGGCGACTCCCGCGGACACGCGCTGCCCGCGGGCCTGGCGGACCTGCTGCTCAGCCGGGTCGAACAGCTCTCAGACGGCGCGCAGCGGGTGCTGCGCGCGGCGGCCGTGGCCGGGCGCAGGGCCGACGACGAGCTGGTGCGGGCCGCGTCCGGCCTGGAGGCTGCGGAATACGAGGGCGCGGTGCGGGAGGCGGTCGCGCACCAGCTGCTCGTGCCGGACGGCCCCGAAGGCTACGTCTTCCGCCACGCGCTGCTCCGGGAGGCCGTCTACGCGGACCTGCTGCCCGGCGAGCGGACCAGGCTGCACGCCACTATGAGCGCGCTGCTCTCGGACGACCAGCGGCTCACGGTGCCGGGAACCGCGGCGGAACTGGCTCACCATTGCCTGGTCAGCCACGACATTCCCGGCGCGTTCGCCGCGTCGGTCAGGGCCGGGAAGGAGGCCGAGCGGCTGGGGGCGCCGGCCGAGGCGCATCGCCACTACGACCAGGCGCTCGCCCTGTGGGACCGGGTGACCGAGCCGGAGACGGCGGCCGGCATGGCCCGCGGCAGGCTTGGCCTGAAATCCGCGACCAGCGCGGCGGACAGCGGCGACGTCGGGCACGCGGTGTACCTGCTCCGTCGGCTGCGGCAGGCGCTCATCGGCCAAGCCGACCAGGGCGGCGACGCAGACGTCAACCTGATCAGCAGGATCGGTGAGCGCCTCGCCTTCTTCTTGATGCTGGCCGACGACTACAAGGTTCTCACCGAGGCCGTCGAGGTCGCCAGGGCCACGGTCGACGCCACCCCCGCCGAGCCGCCCACGTCGTACTACGCGCGAGCGGTCGCCACCTACGCCAATACCTTGCTCGTCGGGGACGACGACGCCGCGGCCCAGGAATGGGCCGAGCGGGGGCTGGCCGCGGCCCGCGCCGCCGACGCGCCGTGGGTCGAGGCCGACGCGCTCGTCACGCTCAGCTTCGTGAGCAACCGCGAAGGCCGCAACGACGAAGCCGTCACGCTGCTGACCGCGGCGCACAAGCAGGCGCGCCAGGCGAAGATGATCGGCGTGGAGCTGAGGGCCGCGTATAACCTGGCCCGGGCGCACCTGGAGCGGGGCGACCTGGCGACCGGCGCCGCCGTCGCGCACGAGGGCGGCATCCGGGCCAGGCACGCCGGGCTCAACCTCGCGCCATACGGCCTGGACGTGCAGCACCTGCATTTCCAGTGCCACTTCGCCGACGGCAAGTGGGATCACGCGCAGGAGATCGCGGACGGCTTCCCGATCCGGGTGACCAGCGTCCCTGAGGCGCAGCTGTCGTCGATGGCCCTGTTCCTCGACGTCGCGCGCGGGAACCCGGCCGTGGCGGAACGGCGCGCCTGGATCGAGCCGTTCTGGTCGGCGTACGGGTTCGACGGGTACATCGCGCGCGGGCTGCTCGCCGAGCACGCCCTCTGGCAGGGCGATACCGAGCAGGCCCTGGCTGAGGCCGAGGCATCGATCGACGTCAGCTTCGAGCCGCCGTGGGGCTACTTCCCGTCGGTCATCAGGCCGGCCGCGGTGGCCCTGAGCGCGCGGGCGGACCGGGCGTTGCAGGCGCGGGCCGTCGGCGACGACAACGCCGCGGACGCCGAGCTGGCCGCGGCGGGCGAGCTGCTGCAGATCGCCAGGGAGGGCGCCGCGTTCCCCAAGCGGCCGAAGTTCATCCTCGGCCCCGAGGGGCGCGGCTGGCTCGCCCGGGCCGAGGCGGAGTACCGGCGCGCCTGCGGCGACAACGACCCGGAGGCGTGGCGGGCGGTCCTCGACGCCTTCGGTCCCGCCTACGTCTATGAGATAGCCCGCACCCAGTGGCGGCTGGCCGAGGCGCTGGCCGGGGCGGGCCGGCGGGACGAGGCGGCCGAACAGTGGCACCTGGCCGCGGCGACGGCGGAACGGCTCGGAGCCAGGCCGCTCCGCGCCGCGCTCGGCGACCTCGCCCGCCGGGCCAGGATCGGGACGGCACCCGACGAGGCGCCGGACGGTGACGTTCTGGCCGCGCTGACCAGCAGGGAACGCGAGGTGCTCCGGCTCCTCGCGGCGGGCCGCACCAACCGGGAGATAGCCGCCGTGCTGTTCATCACGCCGAAGACGGCCAGCGTGCACGTGTCCAACATCCTCGGCAAGCTCGGTGCGGCCAGCCGCACCGAAGCCGCCGCCATCGCCTACCGCGAGGGCCTGGTCGGCCAGCCGTCGGCGCGTTGAGGACCGGCCGGACGGCGGGCCAGGAGCCAGCTCACCTCGGGGCGAGCTCGGCCAGGATCTCGCCTGCGCGCTCGGCCGCGGCTTCCGGCGCTACGGAGGGGGACCCGACCTGCGGATCCCAGTTCAGGTCGTAGAACAGCTCGGTGACGCCCCGCTCGGCCAGCCACCCGGCATCACCGCGTATCTGCCGGTAGGTCCCGGAGAGCAGCCGGCGTCCGCCGTCCGGTCCCTGCGCCTCGGCGCCGGCTAGCACCACGCCCCGGCAGATGATGCGCAAAGCCGCGGGATCGCGCCCGGCCGCCGACGCCGCCGCCCTCATCACGCCGATCGCCTCGCCGATCTTCGACAGGTCGGCCCGGCTCGAGGTGATCCAGCCGTCCGCGATCCGCCCCGCCCGCTCAATGGCCGGGCGTGACATGCCGCCCAGCAGCACCGGCGGCCCGGCCCCCTGCCACT
Organism: Streptosporangiaceae bacterium; assembly: GCA_030045295.1. The sequence goes on along the minus strand of JASIGD010000507.1, from coordinate 2,608 downwards.
GCCGCTGCACCGGCCGGGGATCCTGCCGCCCGGGCGGTATCGTGTAGAACTCGCCGCGGAACGAGCTGACCTCATCGGCCCACAGCGCGCGGAGCACGGCCAGGAACTCCTCGGCCCGAGCGCCGCGCCCGGCCGTGGACGCTCCGGTCGCGGCGAACTCCTCGGGCATCCAGCCGATGCCGAGACCCAGGTCGAGGCGGCCGCCGGACAGCACGTCGACGGTCGTGGCCTGCTTGGCCAGGTAGGCCGGTGAAACGAACGGCAGGTTGACCACGGCCACGCCGAGCCTGATCCGCGAGGTACGCGCGGCCGCGTACCCGAGCGCGACCATCGGATCCAGCACGCTTCGGTACACCGGCTCCAGGCCGGAACCTTCGGGGACGAGCAGCCGCTGAAAGCTCCACAGCGACGCGTACCCGGCTCGCTCGGCCCGCTCGGCGAATGATGCGAGGCACCCGGGAGTGGCCCACGCGCCGGCGACAGGGGCACCGAATCCGATCCGCATGGCCATACCTTAGTGATATTTCTCCGAACGGGCGGTGGTGCGCCGGTCGGGCCTGGCTGATACTGACGTTCGAATCGGCACCTCGTAGACTCCAGCCATGCCTGAATCGTCCGCCTTGTCAGCGACCGAGCGCACCCGGCACCGGCGCCTGCGCGAGCAGGGCAGCACCGACCGGCGGGATCTCGCGGACATCCTGGCCGCGGGTGTGATCTGCCATCTCGGGGTCATCGTCGACGGTGACCCGATGGTCGTTCCCACCGCGTACGGCGTGGCCGGGGACGGGCCCGACCCGGAGATTTTGTACCTGCACGGCTCGGTGGCCAGCCGCAGCCTGGTCTCGGCCCCGAAGGCCACGATCTGCGTGACCGTGACCCACGTGGACGGGCTGGTCCTGGCCAGGTCGGTATTCGAGCACGCGGTCAACTGCCCCTGCCCCCGCATATCGCTGCCCTGGCCGGCCGGCCTGCCGGAGGCCGTGACTCGGCGCGCTGACGATCCCGCCGCGGACCGGCCCGGGCGTCAGCTAGCCGAGCTTGGGGATGACGGCGGCGGCGAGCTGTTCCATCTGCTCCCGCTGGTCGAACAGCGCCGTGCACAAGATCAGCTCCGCGCCGGCCTCGGCGACCTGGTGCAGCTCACGGACGCAGTCGGCGGCCGTGCCCGCGACCGCGGCGGCCTCGATGGACGGCACCCGCTGCCCGTAGATGCCCGCCAGGGCGCCGTTCATCCGCGCCCGCGCCCGCTCCGCGTCCTCGTCGATCGCGGTGTACACGCGCTTGGCGATGGGGAAGCTCCCGGCCGGCCTGCCCGCCTCCGCCAGGGCGTTCCTGGCCACCTGGACCAGGTCGGCGAACCTGACCGTCGGGGTCGATCCCGCGCCGAAGAAGCCGTCGGCCAGGCGCACGGCCCGCCGCACCGCGGGTTCGCTGGACGCGCCGAACCACAGCGGCGGGAACGGCTTCTGGAACGGCTTGGGTTCCATCGGCGCGTTCTCGAGCTGCCAGAACTCGCCGCGGAAGGTAACCCTCGGCTCGGTCCACAGCGCCTTCATCAGCTCGATTCCCTCGGTGAACCTGGATACGTACCGGGAGGGCTCCACCCCGAACGCGGCGAACGGGCGCCCCTTCCCGCCGGTGCCGACCCCGACCTCGATCCGGCCGCGGCTGAGCTGGTCCAGCGTGGCGATGCTCTTAGCCAGGTGCACGGGACTGTGCAGGGTGGACACGAACACCACGCACCCCAGGCGCATCCGCTGGGTGCAGGCGGCCGCGTAGCTCATCGCCTCGATCGGGCTGAGCTGGGGGCCGGGGTTAAGGATCCCTTCCTGAGTCCAGGCACTGTGGAAGCCGAGTTCCTCGGCCCGCTCGAAGTAGGCCCGGAAGGCCGAAGGATCGAACCCGCCGTCGGAGTAGAACTGCGGGATGGCGATCGCGAACTTCATGGGTAGCAGCGTATCCCGCGGGCGGGTGGCACAATCGCCGGGCGGCCCGGCCCGGGCGCGCCTCGCGGCTCAGCCGGAGGACCAGCCGCAGACGGCGCTGGTGATCTCGGCGGCGCAGCCCCAGGACAGGGAGACGCCGGCGCCGCCGTGCCCGTAGTTGTGCCACAGCACGCTCCCGTCGAGCGGCTCGGCCTCCAGCCGCACCTCGGGACGGCACGGGCGCAGCCCGACGCGGTGCCCGAGGATCGCCGCCTCTCGCAGCCGGGGATCGATGGCGGCGCAACCGGCCACGATCCGTTCGGCTATCTCGGGCTTCGGGTCCAGATCCCAGTCACCCTCCTGGTTGGTGCCGCCGAGCAGGACCGTGTCACCGTGCGGGAACATGTACACGATCCAGGGCGGTTCTTCGTCCCTGCTGATGAAGAACTCCTCGATGCCCGGGTTGGCGGCCAGGACCACCTGGCCGCGGACCGGCACGACCGCGGGGTCGGGCACCAGGTCCCGGGCGGCGACGCCGGAGCAGTTGACCACGAACGGGGCCGTCCCGGCCACCTCGGCCAGCGACCGCACCGGCGATGCCTCGACGGTGCCGCCGGCCTGCTCGAACCTGGCCCGCAGGTAGCCGAGGTAGACGGGCATGGTGGCGACCGGCGCGGTGTAAT
>JASIGD010000506.1 GCA_030045295.1 Streptosporangiaceae bacterium | reverse complement strand
TCGCGGCGGGGGCCGGCGCCATGATCTGCGTGGGCGGCAGCGTGGCGGTCTCGGCCGTGCTGGCGCGGGCACCGGTGTTCACCGCCGAGGCCCTCCGGTACGCCCTCGCGTGCCTGATCCTCCTCGTCTTGGCCCGGCTGACCGGCCGGAGGCTCCTCATGCCGCGCGGCGCGGAATGGCTATGGCTGGCCGGGATCGCAGTGACCGGCCTGGTGCTGTTCAACATCGCCCTGGTGGCGGGTTCCCGACACGCCGAGCCGGCCGTCCTCGGCGTGGCGGTGGCGTGCGTCCCCGCGCTGCTAGCCGTGATCGGTCCGCTGCTCGAAGGATCGCGTCCGCGCGCCGCCCAGGTCTCCGCCGCCCTGGTGGTGACCAGCGGCGCCGCCCTGGTGCAGGGGGTGGGCCGCACCGATGCTGTCGGCATCGGCTGGGCCGCCGTCGTGTTGGGGTGCGAGGCCGCGTTCACCCTGCTCGCCATACCGGTCCTTGGCCGGCACGGCCCGTGGGGCGTGTCGGTGCACACCACCTGGCTCGCCGCGGTGATCTTCGCCGGGATCGGGCTGGTTCACGAAGGCCCGGCCGCGAGCGCGCACCTGGGCCGCCAAGACTGGCTCGCCGTGGCGTACCTCGCCGTCGCGGTCACGGCCGTGGCCTTCGTCATGTGGTACTCCAGTGTGAGACGGCTGGGGGCCAGCCGGGCCGGGCTTCTCACCGGCGTGGCGCCGGTGGCTGCGGCGGTGACAGGAATCCTGCTCGGCGGCCCGGATCCCCGGCCGCTGGTCTGGGTCGGCATCGCCGTCGTCGCCGCCGGCCTCGCCTTGGGCCTGCGAAACTAGGGTTCATGCACTTCCAGCATTCGGGCGACCTCTGGCGTGATTTCCCCATGCTGGTCCCCGCGGTCCTGTACGCCGAGGGAATCACCAGCGACGTGCCGGGCGGGTCGCGCGCCGACCGGTACGCCGCCATCGCCAAGGCGCGGCTGGCCGAGGTCTCGACCGAGGGCGAGTTGCCCGAGATCCAGGCCTGGCGCCGGGCCTTCGCGAAGATGGGGCTCAAGCCGACCCAGTACCGCTGCGCCTCGGAGTCGCTGCTACGCAGGTTCCGCAAGGAATCGAGCCTGCCCCGGCTGCATCCCCTGGTCGACTTGTGCAACGCGGTCTCGCTGGCCTTCGCCATCCCGGTGGCGGTCTTCGACGTCGCCGCGGTAACCGGCTCGCTCGAGGTCCGGTACGCGGCCGGGGACGAGGACTACCTGACCTTCGCCGGGGACGTCGAGCACCCCGCGGCTGGAGAGGTCATCTTCGCGGACCTGGCCGGGCAGGCGCACGCCCGCCGCTGGACGAACCGGCAGAGCGGCGTATCCGCGGTGCGCGACTCCACCGGCAGCGTCCTGATCGTGGCCGAGGCGCTGCACGACAGCGCGCCCGACGACATCTCGCGGCTCACCGACGTCCTCGGCGCGGAACTTAAGGCCACCTGGTCCGTCAGGCCGTCAGCCGCCGTCCTCACCGCCGCCTCGCCGGGGTTCACGTTCGGCTCGTTACGCGAAGGCCGCGACCCGGGCTAACCGGCGCCAGGCGACCCAGCCCTCAGAGCGATCCGAGACCACGATCCGCCACCCGGACGGGGCGCGCGGCCAGCTGGCCTGCGCGGGCAGCCCGGCCGGCCAGGCCACCTCCACGACGGTCGCGTTCGCCGGCGGCGGCTCGGAGGCGGGGTCGAAGAACTCCAGCTGCGCCCACGGTATCTCGTACGCCTGGGGCATCCAGATGCCCCAGTACACCTTCGTATCGCTGCTCCGGCCGACGGCGAGGTACTCGCCCGGCTTCAGGCCGCTGCCGGTCACCAGGCCGATCGTGTTTGCCTTCTCCGTCGGCGTGCTGGCCTGCGAGATGTGGCTGGTCATCTGGACGACCGCGACCAGGCTGACCGCCCCGAGCCCGGCGAGCACGACCGCCCGCCAGCGCGTCCCGAAGCGGCCCGCCGCCAGCGCCACCGCCACCCACGCCGCGAGCAGCAGCAGCGCCACCGCTGTGGCCAGGAAGACGTTTGCCCGCGTCCAGTCCTGCGTCAGCACCGCCGGCTCGGCGAAGTTGAATCCGCTGCCGAACCCGGATGTAGGCACGGACGCTCCGGCGTAGGCCTCGACCGTAACCGCCAACACCAGGGTCGGGGGCACGACCCAGGCGGCGTAGGTCAGGATCCGGCGCCAGTCCGCGCGCAGCAGGACCGCCGCGCCGGGCAGGAAGAACGCGACCACCATGCAGTCGAGGTAACGCCCTGAAGCCCAGGTCTGGCTGGTGTCCGGAGGCAGCCCGGCCGGCGCGAGGACCGCGATGGCCAGCGTGATCGCTACCGAGAGGGCCGCCATGATCTTCAGGTCGATCCGGCCGCCGCGCCGCAGCAGGAAAGCCACCGCGGCGACGAACCCGATCCCGGTCACCCCCCAGCCGTCCAGCACGAAACGCCACATCTGCCCGGCCGCCTGGTCGCCGATCAGCAGCGCGCCGCGGACGCTGTGCAGCCTGATGAGGGCCTCACCGCTCAGGCTGCGCGCACCGCTGGGGTACATCGCCGAGGCCAGCTTGCCGTTCAGCACCGAGGTGACGCCGAGCGAGAGGGCCAGGGAGAGGGCCGCGGCCACCACCGTGCCGCGCGGCGCAAGCCGCCGCCAGGCGATCAGAGCGCCCACCGCCACGTAGCCGGCCAGGATCACCAGGCCCCTGGAGTGGACCGCGTAGGCGTACCCGCCGAGCAGCGCGGAGCCGATCGCCGCCGCGTAGCGTCCCCGCGGCGAACCGGCGGTGAGCCAGCTGTGCACGGCCAGCAGCCAGGCCAGCACGAGAACCGGGTAGATCGCGTCGGCCAGCGCGTACTCGGCATAGAAGAGCGCGGCGGGCAGCAGCGCCGCGACCATGGCTACCCCGTACGCCTCGGGGCGGTTCAGCTTCAGCCTGCGGCAGGCCACGTAGGCCAGCGGCATCACGGCCGCGCTGACCAGCGCGTTGATCATCATCACCGCCTTGTACGCGGTGACTGGGTTGCTCGTGAGCCAAAAGACCGGGGTGATCAGCAGCGGGTAGCCCGCCGGGTACAGCGTCGAGTCGGAGAAGTTGGCGGGGAAGCCGCCGGCCAGCACCCGCGCGGCGATCAGGTACGCGGGCTCGTCCGGCGTCGCCAGCGGCACGACCTGCGTCCGGCTGAGCCACGCTCGCAGCCCGGCCTGGGCTAGCCAGCCGACGATCAGCAGCACGCCCCACAGCCGCACCCGACTGCCGCCCGTCGCGGGCTGGGTCAGAACAATGTCGCTGGGTTCGGCGGTCCGTACGCCGCCAGCGGAGCCGAGTTGGCGCACCACGGGCAGTTAGCCTAGTGGTTCAGCCTGCCTATAGCTGGGAGGACGCTCCGCGCCGCCCCAAAGATCAATAAACATTTGGGAACGGCGCCGGCAAACGGCGCCGGCAAACGGCGCCGGCAAACGGCGCCAGCAAACGGAGCGCCAGCAACCGGGCGCCAGCAACCGGGCGCCAGCAAACGGCGCCGGCGAACGCGGTCAGGCCTTGCGCCAGACGACCCAGCCTCCGGCCCGGCTCGAGGCCACGATCCGCCACCCGGCCGGAGCGTGCGGCCA
>JASIGD010000505.1 GCA_030045295.1 Streptosporangiaceae bacterium | reverse complement strand
GGACCGCGCGAGCCTAGGGGCGCGGGCCGGAACGTTTGCGCAGCGCGGTCTGGATGATCCGGTCGATGAGCTGCGGCAGCGGCAGGCCGGTGGCCGCCCACATCATCGGGAACCCCGAGGCCGGCGTCATCCCCGGCATCGTGTTGATCTCGTTGAACAGGACCTCGCCGGCCGGGGTGTAGAAGAAGTCCACCCTGGCCAGGCCCTCGCAGGAGATGGCGTCGAACGCCGCGCAGGCCAGCCGCCTGACCTCGGCCACGGCGCGTTCGGGTATCGGTGCCGGGATCCGCATCGTCGTCCCGGCGGCCAGGTACTTCGCCTCGAAGTCGTAAAACGCTGACCCGGGGTCCACCACCACCTGCCCGGGAACGCTCGCCTCCGGCGGCCCGCCGTCGAGGCCCTCGAGCACCGCGCACTCGACCTCGATGCCCTCTACCGCGGCCTCGACCAGCACCTTGGGGTCGTGCGCGCGAGCCGCCTCGATCGCTCTCTCCAGGTCGGCCGCGTAACCAACCCGCGTGATCCCGACGCTCGAGCCGCCGCGGGCCGGCTTGACGAACAGCGGCCAGCCCAGCTCGGCGATCTCGTCCAGGACGCGCTTGCGCTCCGGACAGCCCTGCCGCCAGTCGCGGTCCCGGACCACGACGTAGCGCCCGACCGGCAGGCCACGCGCGGTCATGATCAGCTTCATGTACTCCTTGTCCATGCCGGCCGCGCTGGCGAACACGCCCGCCCCCGCGTACCGGGTGCCGGTCATCTCAAGCAGTCCCTGCAGCGTGCCGTCCTCGCCGTAGGTCCCGTGCAGCAGCGGCAGTACCACGTCCACCTGCCCGAGGTCGGCCGGAACCTCGCCCGGGGTCGTCACCTGCAAGACGCCGCCCGGACCGGTCCGCGGCGTGATCTCGGTCCCGGTGACGGCCACCGACTCGACGGACGGCTCCGACCCGGCGGAAAGCGCCAGCCGGGCCGGGTCAGCCGAGGTGAGCACCCACCGGCCGTCGGTCGCGATGCCGATGGGCAGCACCTCGTAGCGGTCCGGATCGATGGCGGACAGCACCAGTCCTGCGCTGGCGCAGGAAACGGCGTGCTCTGTGCTGCGGCCGCCGAACACCACGGCGACCCGGATCTTGCGCTGCCCCGGCACGCATCCTCCTCTCAGATCCCTACGGCAAAGATCCCTACGGCAAAGATCCCTACGGGCTGGTCAGGGACTCCAGGGCCACGCACGCGTCGGAGACCAGGTCCTCGGGGTCCTCTAGGCCGATGGAGAAGCGTACCGCTCCTGGGCCGATCCCGGCGGCCGCAAGCGCGCGGTCATCCAGCTGGCGGTGCGTCGTGGAGGCCACGTGGCTCACCTTGGTGTGCGTCCCGCCCAGCGACGTCGCGACCTGGGCCAGCCGCAGCTTGTCCGCGAACGCCAGGCCCGCCTCGCGGCCGCCGTACGGGGTCACCGTGACGATCGCGCCGAACCGCACCCCCTCGGGGCCCGCGTCGAATATCTGCCTGGCCACCTGGTGCCCGGGGTGGTCGGGCAGGCCCGGGTAGTCTACGCGCGCCACGGTCGGGTGCCTGGACAGCGCGGCGGCGAACACCGAAGCCGTCGAGCAGGCCCGCCGGACCCGCAGCGGCAGCGTCTCCAGGCCGCGGCGGAGCAGGAACGCCTCGTCGGGAGCCAGGCAGCCGCCGGTGTCAACCCGGACGCTGCGGATGTCGCTGATCAGCTCGATGCGCCCGGTGACCACGCCGCCTGTGGTGTCGGAGTGGCCGCCGATGTACTTGGTCGCCGAGTGGATCACGAGGTCGGCGCCGTGCTCGAGCGGACGGCAGATCACCGGCGGGGCGAGGGTGGAGTCGACCACCAGCAGCGCCCCGGCCTCGTGCGCGATATCGGCGAGCCTGCGCAGGTCGGCGACGGCCGTCGTCGGGTTGGCGATGGTCTCCGCGTACACGATCCTGGTCGTCGCGCGGATGGCGGCCTTGACCTGGTCCAGGTCGGTGATGTCCACGAAGTCCGTCTCCACCCCGAACCGGGAGGCGACGTTGCGCAGGAAGGAATAGGTCCCGCCGTAGACGGCGGAGGGCGCTACCACGTGCGCCCCGGCCCGGGCGAAGGTCCAGAACACCCCGCTGACCGCGGCCATGCCGGACGCGAACGCCTGCGCCGCGGGCCACCGCGGCAAGTTGACCCCCTCGAGCGCCGCGACCGCGCGGGCGAACGCGTCCACCGTGGGATTGTCGATCCGGCTGTACGTGTAGCCCGGCACCTCGTCGTTCAGCACGGCGCGGTACTCCTCCGCCGTGCCGAACGCGAACGCCGCCGTGCGGTACACCGGCGTGCCGAGCGGCTGCTGGGCAGGCGCCGGCGGAGCGGGCAGATGCACCGCGCGCGTGTTCTCGCCGGCCTGCTTGCGCACTACGTCCACGATGTCCATCCCAGCCGCCAGCCCCACGGGCGGCTGGCCCTAGGCTGGTCAGCGCTCATCTAGTCAGTCTCCTTGTTCGGGTGGTCCGGTGTCGAGGCAGGATCAACTAATGACCGATAATGCCCGCTTTCCCTGGTCGGTGCTGATGCCCGTCAAGGTTTTGGCCCAGGCCAAGTCCAGGCTGGCCGAGCTGGCCGGGCCGCACCGCGGTGAGTTCGCGCTCGCCCTCGCGTGCGACACGGCGGCGGCGGTGCTCGGCTGCGACCTGGCCCCGCGCGTGGTCGTCATCACGGACGACCCGGCGGCCGGGCCCGCGCTGGCCGAGCTGGGCGCCCTGGTGATCCCGGACGAGCCGGGGGACGGCCTTAACGCGGCGCTGCGGTTCGGCGCCGCGCACGTCTCGTCACGCTGGCCAGGGTCCGGCCTGG
>JASIGD010000061.1 GCA_030045295.1 Streptosporangiaceae bacterium | reverse complement strand
CCGAGGATGAAGGCCAGGATCGTGGTGATGCCGACCAGGCCGACCGTCCACCAGATCGCGCTGCCGATGACGGACGTGACCGAGGCCGGATATTCGCTCAGCGAAGTGCCGAAGTTGCCGGTGAACACGTCGTGCAGGTAGCCGAAGTACTGCGACAGCAGGCTCTGGTGCGTATTGACCCCGAACAGGGTCTCCAGGGCGTTCAGCGCCGCGGGGGTGAGCTCGTCGCCCCGGAACTTCGACATCATGGCCAGCGCCGGGTTTCCCGGCATCAGCCGCGGCAGCAGGAAGTTCAGGGTCAGCGCTACCCACAGCGTAAGGACGAAGAAACCGAGGCGGCGCAGCGCGTATCTCAAGCTGGTTGGCTCCTGGTTCGGTCGGTCGACGGCGGGCCGGAGGGTTGGCGCCGCGTGCCGGGGTTTCCCAGGCGTTCAGGACCTTGGATTCCCCGGCACGCGGCGGTTAACTCACTTCGGCGACAGATGCAGGAGCACTTGCTCGTTGTCCGGGTAGGAGTAAGCGGACGGCTGGGCGTACGGGTTGGCTGACGTGGGCCAGCCGCTGAACGACCCGGTGTCGTACTGGTACCAGTCGACCGCCTCCACGACCGGGATGAAGGGCACGTCGGTCAGCATGACCTGCTGGATCTGATCCATGATCGACTGCTGCTTGGCCGTATCCGTGGTGGTCGCGTACTCGTTGAGCAGAGCGTCGGTGGACGCGCTGTTGTACCGCTCGTAGTTGCTCGCCGCCAGCTTGCCGTCCGGCGCCGTGTTCGCGGAGTTGAGCCAGTTGTTCAGCTCGTAGTACGCGCTCGGGCCGAAGGTCTGCTGGTCGTAGTAGGCGAGCTGGTACTTGCCGTAGTAGAAATCGGCGTCGAAGTCGGTGTTGGACAGGTTATCCGGGGTGATCTGGATACCGACCGCCTTGAGATCCTGCTCGATCACCTGCATCGAGGCGACCCAGTCGGAGTAGTCGCCGATGTTGAGCACCGTGAACGACAGCTTCTGCCCGGCCGCGTTGGTCATGACTCCACCGGACATGTGGAAGCCGGCCGATTCCAGCAGCGAGATCGCCTTGGCCGGGTCGTACCCAGTGCCCCAGGACGCGAGGGCCGAGCTGTCCAGCGTGCTGGAGAACGTCGGCGTGACGATGCCGGTCTGGTTCGCGGGCGGCTCGTAACCGGATTCGCCGATCGTCGAGACCTGCTGCCGGTTGATCGCGTACGACATGGCCTCACGGACCTTGACGTTGCTCAGCAGCGGGTTGGTCAGGTTGGGGACCAGCGAGACGTTCACGGTCGGCGGGAACCAGTAGTGGTAATCCGGGCTCTTGGACGTATAGAAGGTGTTGATCGCCGGGATGTACTGCGCACCCCACTGCGCGGTCCCGTTAGCCAGGTCGTCGTTGGCCGTGTTATTGCTCGTGTAGGCCGGGTACTGGATTTTGCTGATCTTCGGCAGGCCCGGCTGCCAGTAGTGCGGGTTCGCGGTGTAGGTGATGTTCGCCGGGCTGCACTTGCTCATCAGGAACGGACCGGTGCCGACGGGGTTGCCGACGGGGGCGGTGGTCGGGCTGGCGATCTTCGACCAGATGTGCTCCGGCACGATCGGCGTCTCGTCCGCGATGTAGTAGAAGTAGGGCACGGCGACGGTGCTGAAGTCCATCGTGACCGTGTTCCCCGACGCGGTGACGCTGGACAGCACCGACCAGACACCGGTCAGGTCGAGGGCTGAATTCTTCTTCAGCAGGTTGAAGGTATACGCCACGTCGGCCGCGGTCATGGGCGTGCCATCGCTCCACTTCACGCCCTGCCGGATCTGGAACGTGAGCGACTTGTCACCGGGTCCCCAGGCCCAGGAGGTAGCGAGCATGGGCGTGGTCTTGCCGTTCTGCAGCGGGTTCACGTAGACGAGCGGCTCGTAGACGAAGCCGACCGACAGGAGGTTGTCGGAGGGGTTGAAGGGATTGAAGCCGCAGGTCCAAAGCGCGCCGTTCTCGTTGGAAATCGTCAGCACGCTACTCGTCGATGTCTTGCCGCCGGAGCTTGTGGCTGAGCTGGAGCCGGCACCAGCGCTACAGCCAGCCACCGCGATCAGGCCGGCCACGATGATGACCCCGTGTCTAGTGAGGCGTCTCATGGGTTTCGTCCTTACTGCCGTTTCGTGTGGGGGGCACGTCTATGTTTCTCATGTGGGGGACGACTGCGGCCAAAAACCGGGTTGCCCCTTCCGCTAAAGTTTGTTAGGACAGTATCCTAACTATTTGTCCGGAGCAAGAGCCCGGATCAACTGGCCCCGGTTCGTTAGCCAGGCGCGAATGTTGGAGGAGGTTCGCGGTGACAGCCCTGTCGGATGAAGCGGACGCGGCCGCGGCCGCGGTGCTTCCGGCGCAAGCGCCGGCAATCGCCCTTCCGCCCCCCGAGGGGACGGGGGTGGGCCTGTTCGCCGCGCGCCCGTCACTGATCAGGGCGATAAACGAGCAGCTGCTGCTGGAGCACATCCGCCAGCGCGGTCCTTCCTCCCGGGCCGAGCTGGCCCGGGTCTCCGGGCTGTCCAAACCCACGGTGTCACTGGCCCTCGGTAACGTCGAGCGGGCCGGGCTGGTACGCATCGCCGGGCAACGGACCGGCGTGCCCGGGCGTTCGGCCCGGCTGTACGAGATCCGGCCCGACGCCGGCCTCGTGCTTGGCCTGGACATCGGGCACGAATACGTCCGCGGCGCGATAGCCGATCTCACCGGGGAGATCAGGACCAGGGAATCGCTGCGGGCCCGCGCCACCAGCGTCCGCGCGCGCGTCGGTGAGCTCGTCGACCTCGCGGACATGCTGTGCCAGAACGCGCGCGTGCCGAGGTCGGCCATCACCCAGACCGTGATAGGCAGCCCGGGTGTCTACGACCCGCGCCGGAACGCCATGAAGCTCACCGGCGGTCTGCGTGGCTGGGATCGCCCAGCGGCGCTGGCTGGGCTGCGGGAGGCGTTCGGGTCGACGCTGGTGATGGAGAACGACGTCGACGCCGCCGCCCTGGCCGAGCGTGCTCTTGGCTACGGACGGGACGTCGACAACTTCGCGTTCGTGCACATCGGTACGGGCATCGGCATGGGGCTCGTGCTGGGCGGGCAGTTGCTCCGCGGTGCGCACGGCGTCGCCGGGGAGATCGCGTTCCTGCCGCTGTCCGGAGGTGCGGGTGCCGATGAGCACGAGGCCCGCAAGCGCGGGACGCTGGAGGCGGCGGCGTCGGCCTCGGGTATCGTACGAGCCGCGCGGCGCGGTGGCATGCGTGGGCCGGTGTCGGCGCGGCGCGTCTTCGCGGCGGCGGCCAACGGCGACGAGCGGGCCATGGCGGTGGTGACCGAGGAGGCACGGCTGGTCGCCCAGACGATCTGCGCCGTCGTCACGGTCGTCGATCCTGACCTGATCGTCCTCGGCGGCGGCATCGGCCGGGCGCAGGGCTTCGCCGAGTCGGTCGGCCAGGAACTCGAGCGGATCGCGCCGGTCATACCGGCGATCAGGGTGAGCGCCCTCGGCACAGACGCCGTCGTCGACGGCTGCCTGGCCGCGGGCGCCGAACTGGCCTGGGGCCAGGTGATCACCGTGCTCGGCTCCTCGTCCCTTGACGGCGCACGGCCTGGGGGCTGAAGCGCCCCTGGCTGGTAGAGACCCCAGCCAGAGCGGTCCAAAACCCCAGCCGGCGCGGGTCCAAGACCCCAGCCGGCGCCACAGAAGGCCTAAAGCGAGTGTTTGATAATTGCTCTGGCGGCGGGGGTCGAGATTGGTGCTGAGCGGTAACGTTCCCGGAACGGTCCGGACGTAGAGTTCTGACCGGCAAGGGATGCACGGTCAGGGATGGGTGCCCTGGGAAGGGAAGTACACCGTGTCCGCGGATGTGCCCGGTTTCCGGGTGAAGCTGGCTTCTCCGGCCAGCGCGGGCATTGTCTTCGTGCTCACCCTGGCGGCGGCTGCCGCGTCGGTGCCGCTGGCGGCCCTGGCCCGGCAGGCTGCGGGCAATGTCTTGATCTTTCGTGCCGCGGTGGCGCTGCTGGCGGTGGTGCTGGCCGGCGTCGGGTTGGTGGTGGCCCGGCACCAGCGGGGTAACCCGATGGGATGGCTGATGCTGGGTTCTGGCCTGGGCTTCATCCTAGGCACGGACGCCCAGCTCTACGCCACGCTCGCTTACCGGCTGCACCCGGGGCGGCTGCCGCTTGGTTGGGTGGCTGTGCTATTGAACGCGGGCTGGGCGCTCGCGTTCATCTTCCTGGGTGCCGCTGTCGTGCTGTTTCCTGACGGGCGGCTGCCGTCCCGGCACTGGCGGTGGCCGTGGCGGATCTACCTCGCCCTCTCCGCGGCCGTGGCCGGCGGCCTGGCAGTTGTCCTCCTCACGGCCATCGCCGCGCATCACGTTCAGATCGACTCCAGCGGGGACCTGGCCACCATCGACCACCCGACCGGCGCGGCCGCGCTATGGGGTGCGATCGAGGATGCGGGGTTCGTCGTCTTGGTCGCCTGGCTGGTCGCCGCGGTGATCCAGCAGGCGGTCGGCTACCGCCGGGCCAGCGGCGTGCGACGCCAGCAGCTGAAGTGGGTGGCCAGCGGAGCGGCGGTCGCCGTGATCTGCGGGGTGGGCGGCACCGTGCTGAACAACACTCCCGAGCCCTGGCAGGTCATAGCCGACGTGCTGGTGGCTGGGGTCGCGGCGCTGCCAGCCAGCATGGGCGTGGCTATCTTGCGTTACCGGCTGTATGACATCGACCGGATCATCTCCCGGACTTTTGCGTATGCCATCATGACCGGGCTGCTGGTCGGGGTCTATGCCGCCGTGGTGCTGCTGGCCACCCAGGTACTGCAGTTCCACGCCTCGGTGGCGGTCGCCGTCTCGACGCTGGTCGCCGCCGCCTTGTTCAACCCGCTGCGCCGCCGCGTGCAACGAGCGGTGGACCGGCGGTTCAACCGCGCCCGGTATGACGCCGACCAGATCGTGGCCGCATTCGCGGCGCGGCTGAAAGACGCCGTGGACCTGGATTCGGTCCGAGATGACCTGGCCGGGGTTGTTCAGCAGGCCCTAGAACCCGCGCACATATCGGTGTGGGTCGGCCAGCGCGGCTGAGTCATCGCTCCCGTCGCCACTGGGCATCCGGGCGATTTATCAAACACTCGCTAAGAGCGCAGGTAGGAGGCCCCGTTGAGGTCCAGGATGGATCCGCTGGCCCATTCGGCCTGATCGGAGGCCAGGTAGACGACGGCGGCCGCGATCTCCTCCGGCGTCGCGACCCGGTTGAACGGGCTTTGCGCGCGGATCTGATCGCCTCGTGCGGAATTCAGGTCCTCCGCGGCCATCTCGGTTTCGACGTATCCGGGCGCCACGGTGGCGACCGCGATGCCGTAGGGGGCCAGGGCACGGGCCATCGACTGCCCGAACGAGTTCAGCCCGGCCTTGCTGGCCCCGTAGGCAGGATGCCGCGGCTCCCCGCGGAATGCGCCGCGCGACGTCACGTTGACGATCCGGCCTCCGGTCTGCTTCATATGCTGCACGGCGCACCAGGTCACGTTGGCAGCGCCGGTGAGGTTGACAGCGAGGGTCTCGCGCCAGGTCTCTTGCCACTGCTCGTAGGACACCTCGGTGATCGGATGCCATACGTAGATCCCGGCGTTGTTCACCACGACGTCCAGGCCGCCCAGGTCCGCGACCGCCGCCTCGACCATCAGCCGGACGGCTTCGGCGTCGGCCAGGTCCGCGCGGACGATCGTATGGCCGTCGCCCGCAAGCCCGGCCAGCACGTCCCGGGCGAGCCCGGGTGAGTTGCGGTGATGGACCGCCACCCGGTCGCCTTGCTCCGCGAACGCGTGCGCCACCGCCCGGCCGATTCCCCTGGATGCGCCGGTGACCAGGACTGCCCGTCTCATTTCGCCTCGCACAGGGAAAGCAGCTTGGTCGACGTGGCCCAGTTCCTGGCCGTCGCCGCGACGCTCTTGGGACCCGGCAGGCCGATGATGCGCAAGAGCACCTGAGCCAGTTCGCTGGTGCCGTAGCCGTCCGGGGTGTGCAAGAACAGGGCCTGGCCGGCGGGCGTCACGGTGTCGCGGCTGCCCTTGGCCGCGGCCGCGCTCTCCGCGGCCTTGATGCGATCAAGCAGGTCCTGGGGCAGCTCGGCGTTCAGGAAGACCACGTGCACGAACTTCGGGTTCGACTCGTCCGGGTACGGGTTACCGGCCAGGATCTGGGCCAGCTGATCCCTGGACAGGACCACGACCGGGGCAGCTATGCCGAACGCGTCGGCGATCGCGGATTCGAGAGCCGACGCGAGCCGCACGCAGTCGGTATCCGGCGCGGTGAACAGCACGTTGCCGCTCTGGATATACGTCGTCACCTCGGTGTAGCCGAGCGAGGTCACCACCTCGCGCAGCTCCGTCATCGCGATCTTGTTCCGGCCTCCGAGGTTGATTCCCCTCAGCAGCGCGACGTGTGATGTCATGCCGTCATTGTGCCGCTTGGCCGGGGTCGTGCGCCTCGCGGTAGTGCGCGGCGAGCACGTCGTCGCCGAAGTCGCTGCGGGGCCGACGGAGCACGGTGTGCGCGTGATTGCCCTCGTCGGTGGTGTCGTACTCGATCAGCAGGTCGTCGCCTTGCACCCGGTAATAGTGCCGCACGCCCGGGGTAACCGGCCCTTCCCAGGCGAAGTACAGCTCGGTGGCGGTGAGCCGGTCGGCTTCCCGGGCCGCGAGACCGGCGGGCAGCCGGTCGAGGTAGAGCGCGATCAGCTCACCGAGCACCGCCCGCGGCCCCGGGCCGAGACTGGCGGCGGCCGCGCCCAGCGGCTCGATGCCTTCCTGAGCCCGGGGACTGGTACCGGTGCGGATATCGCCGGGAGCCCGCGCAGCGACCACCGCCACGGCGCGTTCCGCTGGCGTCATCGCGTCAAGCAGCGCCCGCACGAGGTCCTCCTCCGGGCCCAGCGGGCGGGACACGGGCCGCCCGGCGTAACTGACGCACGCCGGGTTGGCGCCGAGAAAGACCGGGGCGGGAGAGATCTGGTCGCCCGCCACGGTCATCGTCACGGATAGGTGGTGCCCCTCGAAGCGCCACGACCACGGCGGGTCCGCGGCCGGGTCGCCGAAGACGCTGACCCAGTAGTCGTTACTGTGGCGGCCGCGCTGCCAGCGCTCCCGCCGGTCAAGCACTTCCTCTAGGGCGACGATGCCCATCGCCTGGGCGTACGCGTGCTGACTCAGGCCGGTGGCCAGCAGCCGGTGGGCGGCCTTGCGGGCGGTCCCGCTCATTTGCGCGAGGCACGCGCCGGGGCGGCGCCGCGGCCGGTACTCCAGCCATCGCCGCGCCGCGTCGTCCTCGAAGCGCTGGGCCGCGAGCGCCCGCTGCTGGTCGTCAAGCGCGGTCAGCAGCTTGAGTGCGGCCGATCGCATCTGCCCGGGTAGGCCGTCGGCGGTCATGCCTTCGGTATACCAGCACGTCCGGCTGACCCCGGACCCGCGACGACCATGACCGCCATGACCGCCATGACGCCGTGACCGCCTGCCGCACGGACGCGATAATTGCCCTATGACGACGCCGAGCTGGGATGACTCCTACAAAGGAACCGTGGCCGCACCATGGGACATCGGCAAGCCCCAGCCTGCCATCCTCCGGCTCGCCGACCGCGGCCTGCTGGCGGGCCGGGTGCTTGACGCTGGCTGTGGCACCGGCGAGAACGCGCTGCTGGCCGCCTCGCTCGGCGCCGATACCCTGGGCGTTGACATCTCGCCACGCGCCATCAAGCAGGCCCGGGACAAGGCGGCCGCGCGGCGCGTCAAGGCCCGTTTCCAGGTCGCCGACGCCCTGAGCCTCGGCGATCTGGACCTGACCTTCGACACCATCATCGACTGCGGGCTGTTCCATGTCTTCGACGACGACAGCCGGTCCCGGTACGTCGCCAGCCTGGGCTCGGTGCTTGGCCCGGGCGGGCACTGCTACCTGATGTGCTTCAGCGACCGGCAGCCCGGGAACCTCGGCCCGCGCCGGGTCAGCCAGGACGAGCTGCGCGCCGCCTTCAGCGACGGCTGGACGGTCGCCAGCATCCACGCCGATACCTTCGAGGTCAATCCCGGTGTGTTCGGCACCACGATCGTGCAGGCCTGGCTGGCCACCATCAGGCGCTCGACCGGAAGCTAGCACCGGGGCGCTGCACTATCGGCTGGCCGCACCGGACCGGGCTGACTCAGCCGCAGACGGGGGATTCACCGGGTTGCGCGGAACCTGACGGCCGCCAGGCACAGGCCCAGACGCCCGAAGCGCTCGCGAAGAACCACGAGGATCGTCCCGCCCCGGATCGGGCTTCTTACTACCCGGGGAGGTTCCCCGGATAGCTCGTCATCTGAACCGGCATAATCCTCAATCCGGCGGTTACGGGTCCCGGATTCCGCTAGAACGGATTAGATGCGGAATCGTGACCATGGCCGCCGAAGGCACGGCAGCACGAAACAACGCCCGCTGACCCGATCTCTTCTCGCTGGCGCCTTCTCGGTGGGTTTGATGTGTTCGGGCTGCGGCCTGGTGTCCAGCAGCTCGCCGCCCTCGTCTTCTTCGACAATATCGGCGGCACCAGCCCGTAGCGCCAGCGTGTCTACTTCGCGGCCCGCGCAGCTCTCCTGTCCGACCCAGGTTTTCGACCGCATGAGCGAGGCCCAGCGAGTCGGCCAGCTGTTCCTGGTCGGCATCGCCGGAGAACCTGTCCCCGACGTCGCCCAAGCGGTCAGGACGTATCACTTCGGCTCTTTGCTTTTCGAGGGCACCAGCACGGCCAGCGCAGCTGAGATCCGGTCTATGACCCGCGCCGTCCAGTCGATGGCCTCTTCGTCGGCGACCGCTCGGGTCCGCTTCTTCATCGCGGCCAACCAGGAGGGCGGTCAGGTCCAGGAACTGCAGGGACCGGGCTTTTCGGCGATCCCGCCTGCCCTCGACCAGGGTCAGCTCTCGCCTCTGTTGCTGCAACGGGAGGCCGCGGCCTGGGGACGTGAACTGCGGTCGGCCGGCGTCAACCTCAACTTGGCCCCGGTCATGGACGTCGTGCCGTACGGGACGGCCAGCCAGAACCAGCCCATCGGCATGCTGCAGCGCGAGTTCGGCTACGATCCGGCGACCGTGGCGGCCCACGGCGTGGCCTTCATCCGGGGCATGCGCCAGGCCGGAATCGCGACGACCGCCAAGCACTTCCCAGGACTGGGCCGGGTGCTCGGCAACACCGACTACACCGCCGACGTCGTTGACACGACCACCGGGCCGGATGACCCCTACCTCAGGTCCTTCCAGTCGGCCATCAACGCGGGCGTACCGTTCGTCATGGTCGCGCTGGCCACCTACACGCGGATCGACCCTGATCATCTCGCGGCGTTCTCCTCACGCATCATGCGCGGGCTGCTGCGTGCGCAGATGCACTTCGGCGGTGTCATCGTCTCCGATGACCTGGGGGCGGCGCAGGCGGTGGCCGGCATGGCGCCGGCCACCCGCGGCATCGACTTTCTGGCCGCCGGAGGCGACCTGATCACCTCCCAGAGCCTCCCTGCGGCCACGGCCATGGACCAGGCGATCCTCGGGCGGGCCGGGGCTGATCCGGGCTTCCGCGCCACGGTAAACTCCGCCGTCATGCGGATCCTGGCGGCCAAGCAGGCCTACCACCTCATGCCGTGCCGCTGAGCGGCTCAGTGAGGTCATAGACGGTCTCGCCGCCGACGGTCTCCTTCGTGAAGTGCGCCGCCACCCAGGACGCGATGGCCGACGATCCTCGCCCGCCGCCGAAGCTCTCGCTGCCCTGGCCCACGTAGTAGTGCACCTGGTGGGCGGCGACGAGCTGTTCGAACACGGCCAGCGTGGGCCACGGGTCAGTGCCGTTGAAACCGCCGATGGCCATCACCGCCTCACCGGTCGCCAGCTCAAGCGGCGCCGCCGCCTCCGAGCCCTCGGTCGCGGCCACCCACTTGTACCGGGACGCGTCTTGCTCCAGCAGCTTCACCAGCGCCTTGCTCACCGCCGTGCTGCCGCCCAGGCCGCCGCCCGCGCCTCTTGGGCCGCCGCCGCCCGCGCCGCCCGCGCGTCCGGGTCCACTTGCCTGGCCGGGCAAACTGCCGGTTCCGGGCACCCCGCCGACTCCCGGCGCACCGGATCCGCCTGTCCCTGTGCCGTGCCTGAACTGGCGCGCCTGCCCGCCAGGATTGCCGACCTGCCCGCCAGGACCGCCGGCCAGCCCGCCGCCGAACCCCACCGCCTGCGGCCCGGCGCTCGGGATCGAGCCCGTGTACGTGGTGTTGACCGTATCCAGCGTGTACGCCGTCGGCCCGGCCAGCCCGGCCACCATGGCCAGCCCAACGGGCACCAGCACCAGCGCCAGCCGTCCGCGGCGTGACCGGACCAGGCCCGCCAGCTGCGGACCCGCGACCAGCAGAGCAGCGCCGACCAGGCCGGTAAGAACCACC
This sequence comes from Streptosporangiaceae bacterium, assembly GCA_030045295.1. The sequence goes on along the minus strand of JASIGD010000061.1, from coordinate 386 downwards.
ACCCAGCGCAGCCAGGGCAGCCAGTCCGGCGTGCGGTCCAGCAAGACAAACGCCCACACGGCGGTGACCATCACGGCTGCCGCCGCCACCACGCGGCCGACGGTCCCGAGCCGGGCCTGCCACAACGCCATCGCGCCGATCCCGACCAAGGCAGCGACGCCGGGCGCCAGAGCCACCATGTAGTACGGATGGATGATGCCATCCATGTAGCTGAACACCAGGCCGGTGACGATCACCCAGCCGCCCCACAACAGCGCAGCGGCCCTGGTCCGGTCGGTCCGCGGCGCCCGCCGCGACACCCACAGCATGACGACGAGCGCGATCAGCGCCGCGGGCAGCAGCCAGCTGATCTGCCCGCCGAACTCCGAGTGGAACAGCCGCAGCAC
>JASIGD010000504.1 GCA_030045295.1 Streptosporangiaceae bacterium | reverse complement strand
CGGGAGGCCGAAGCCGAACTGTGGAAGCGGTTCAGGGCCGCCCAGGACAAGTTCTTCACCGCCCGTGCCGAGGTGTTCTCCGCCAAGGACGCCGCGCTGCGCGAGCACGCCGAGGCCAAGCAGCAGCTGCTTGACCAGGCGCAGGCGCTGCTGCCGGTGTCGGACGTCCGCGCCGCCAGGTCCGCGCTGCGCGGCATCCAGGAACGCTGGGAGCAGACAGGCGCCGTGCCGCGGGACGCACGCGAGCACCTCGAATCGGGACTGCGGCGGGTCGAAGAGGCGGTGCGCAAGGCCGAGGAGGCCCAGTGGCGGCGGTCGAACCCCGAGGCGCTGGCGCGAGCGGAGGGCACGGTGGCGCAGTTGCGCGCCACCATCGCGCAGCTCGAAGAGCAGCTGGCCAAGGCGCGCGACCGGGGCGACCAGCAGGCGGCGCGGACCGCCGAGGAAGCCCTCGCGGCCCGTCGCGCCTGGCTGGAAGAAGCCGAGCACACCCTGGCGGAGTTCAGCGGTTAATAACAGCGCGGGTAGCGCTCCGGGTATGAGCGCAGTTTGTGCGGCCATGACGACGCGGATCGCGCGCCTACCCGATGGGGTCCCGGCCCGCGATCAGCTCGTCAAGCGGTAGACGTCGTAGACGCCGTCGATGGCGCGCACGGCGCGCAGCACGTGCCCGAGGTGCTTGGGGTCGCCCATCTCGAAGGTGAAGCGGCTGACCGCCACCCGGTCCCGGCTGGTCGTGACCGTCGCGGACAAGATGTTCACGTGCTGGTCGGACAGCACCCTGGTCACGTCGGAGAGCAGCCGGGTCCGGTCCAGCGCCTCCACCTGGATGGCGACGAGGAAGACCGAGCCGTCGGTCGGCGCCCAGTGCACCTCGACCATCCGCTCCCGCTGCGTATCGCTCAAGTGAGCCAGGTTGGCGCAATCCGCCCGGTGCACCGACACGCCGTGGCCGTGGGTGACGAACCCGGCGATCTGGTCCCCGGGCACCGGAGTGCAGCAGCGGGACAGGCGTACCCACACGTCCGGCGCGCCGGAGACCTCGACGCCGGAATCTGAGGGCGTCCGGGTCTGCGGTGCCTTGGTCGGCAGCGTCGTCTCGGCCAGGTCCTCCTGCGCGCCGGCGAGCCCGCCGACCGACCTGACCAGCTTCTCGACCACCGACTGGGCGCTGACCCGGCCCTCCCCGACCGCCGCGTACAACCCCGAGACGTCTGGATAGCGCAGGTCGCGGGCCAGGGCGAGCAGCGTGTCGGCGGTTGCGAGCCGCTGCAGGGGCAACCCCTGCTTGCGCATGGCCTTCGCGATCTGGTCCTTGCCCGACTCGACCGCGGCTTCCCTGCGCTCCTTGGAGAACCACTGCCGGATCTTGTTCCGGGCACGGGGGCTCTGCACGAACTTGAGCCAGTCCCGGCTCGGTCCGGCTTCGGGAGTCTTGGCGGTGAAGATCTCCACGGTGTCGCCGTTGTCAAGGGTGGACTCCAGCGCCACCAGGCGGCCGTTGACCCTGGCGCCTATGGTGCGGTGCCCGACTTCGGTGTGGATGGCGTAGGCGAAGTCCACCGGGGTCGAGCCCTGCGGCAGCGGCACCACGTCGCCCCGGGGGGTGAATACGTAGACCTCGGCGGTGGCCAGGTCGAAGCGGAGCAGCTCGAGGAACTCGGCGGGGTCCTCTGTCTCCCGCTGCCAGTCGACGAGCTGCCTGAGCCAGGCCATCTCCTGAGTGTCGTCCTTGGCGTCCTTGACCCGGCTGCCGAAGACCGCCTCCTCCTTGTACTTCCAGTGCGCCGCGACCCCGTACTCCGCCCTTTGGTGCATGCGCCAGGTCCGGATCTGCAGCTCGACCGGCTTGCCGTCCGGGCCGATGACGGTGGTGTGCAGCGACTGGTACATGTTGAACTTCGGCATCGCGATGTAATCCTTGAACCGTCCGGGGACGGGGTTCCATCGCGCGTGGATGATGCCGAGTGCCGCGTAGCAGTCGCGGACGGATTCGACGAGGACGCGGATGCCGACCAGGTCGTAGATCTCGTCGAAGCCGACGTTCCTGGCCATCATCTTCTGGTAGATCGAGTAGTAGTGCTTGGGCCGGCCGGTCACCCTGGCCTTGACCTTGGCCTCGTGCAGGTCGCCGCGGACGTCCTTGATCACTTCCTGCAGGAACGCCTCGCGCCTCGGCGCCCGGCTGGACACCAGGCGGACGATCTCATCGAAGCGCTTGGAGTAGAGCGTGGCGAAGGCGAGATCTTCCAGCTCCCACTTCACGGTGTTCATGCCGAGCCGGTGCGCGAGCGGCGCGTAGATTTCCAGGACCTCCCTGGACTTGCGTTCCTGCTTCTCCCGCGGCAGGTAGCGCAGCGTACGCATGTTGTGCAGCCGGTCCGCGAGCTTGATGACCAGGACCCGGATGTCGCGGGACATCGCGACTACCATCTTGCGGACGGTCTCTGCCTCAGCTGACTCGCCGTACTTGACCTTGTCCAGCTTGGTCACGCCGTCTACGAGCGCGGCTACGTCCTCGCCGAACTCCGAGCGCAGCTCGGTCAGCGTGTAAGCAGTGTCTTCGATCGTGTCGTGCAGCAAGGCGGCGCAGATGGGCTCGCTGGGCATGCCGAGCTCGGCGAGAATGGTCGCCACCGCCAGCGGGTGGGTGATGTACGGGTCGCCGCTGAGCCGCTTCTGGTCCCGGTGCCAGTAGGCGGCGATCTCGTAGGCCCGCTCGATCGGCCGGACATCGGCCTTCGGGTGCGTCGCGCGCACGGTCTTGACGAGCGGCTCGAGCACCGGGTTGACCGCGGTGCCGCGCTGCGCCCCCAGCCGCGCCAGCCG
>JASIGD010000503.1 GCA_030045295.1 Streptosporangiaceae bacterium | reverse complement strand
TGGCCGCAGGCGGTCGAGGTGCCGTTCGAGACGCTGGTCGGCGACCGGCTGGTGCGCGGCCGGATCGACGCGGTGTTCGCCGACGACCCGGCCGGCGGCTACGACGTGGTGGACTGGAAGACCGGCCGTCCGCCCGCCTCAGAAGCCGAACGCCACGCCGTCTCCGTCCAGCTGGCCGCCTACCGCCTCGCGTGGGCGGCGCTGGCGGGGGTTCCGGTGCAGCAGGTGCGGGCGGCCTTCTATTACGTGGCCGACGACGAGACCGTGCGCCCGGCCGACCTGCTCGATCAGGCCGGCCTGACCGCCCTGATCGAGCAGGTGCCCGCGGACTGAGCCGGGGCCGCGGCTCAGGTGTGCTCGGACACCAGCACGGCCAGCGTCCCCGGCTCCAGGGCCTCGAACACGTGCGGCACGTCACCCGGGTAGCAGATGTAGTCGCCCGGCCCGAGGTCCACCGGCTCGCCGGCCACGCCGACCAGCGCCCGGCCCGTGCTGAGCACGACGTGCTCGATCACGCCGGGCATGTGCGGATCGGACGCGCGCGCCTGCCCCGGTTCGGCCGCGATCCGGTATACGTCGCGGCGGGCGCCGGGCGGGCACGCGGCCAGCAGCGTGGCCTGGTAGTTGGCCCGCGCCGCGGACACCGTCGGCCCCTCGTCGGCCCGGATCACCTGGACGTGCGGCCGGGGCGGGTCGAGCAGCCGAGAAAACGGCGCGTCCAGGGCGACGCAGATCGCCCATAGCGTCTCCAGGCTGGGATTGCCCGCGCCCGACTCCAGCTGGGACAGCGTGGACTTGGCGATTCCCGCCCGGCGGGCGACTTCGGTGAGCGACAGCCCGGTCCGGCGGCGCTCCCGGCGCAAGGCGGCGGCGATGAGCTCGAGCGGCGCCCCGCCGGTTTCTTGGTCCGATATATAAGTCGATTGTTCGGTTTGACGAACAGAGGGTTTGGTGTTCAAAATAAACTCCATGAGTTCGATAAACAGAACTCTACCGGGCGGGGTCCGGCGTGACATCGCCCTGACCTGCCTGGCCGTCTGGTTCATCGGCCTGTCGTACGGGGCCATCGCCGTCGCGTCCGGGTTCCCGCTGTGGGTTCCCGCGGCGCAGAGCGTCCTCGTCCTGGCCGGCGCGTCGGAGTTCCTGTTCATCGGGATCATCGCGGCGGGCGGCAGCCCCCTCGCCGCGGCCCTGGCCGGGCTGCTGGTCAACGCCAGGCACCTGCCCTACAGCCTGGCCCTCCCCGACGTGACCGGCCGCGGCTGGCGGCGCCTGCTCGGCACCCACGTGATGAACGACGAGAGCGTGGTGTTCGCCCTGGCCCAGGACGACCTCGCCGGCCAGCGAGCCGCCTACTGGGCGTGCGGCCTCGGCGTCCTGGCCTGCTGGCCGAGCGGAGCGATCCTGGGCGCCCTGATCGGCGGCTTCGTCCGGGATACCAACGCGTTCGGGCTGGACGCCATGTTCCCGGCGGTGATCCTGGCGCTGATCGTTCCCGCCCTCCGGGACCGGGTGATGCTGCGCGCCGCGGCCGTCGGAGCCGCCGTCGCGCTGGCCGCCGCGCCGTTCCTGCCCGCCGGGCTGCCCGTGCTACTGGCGCTCGCCGCGGTCGGTGGCACGATTCGCGGGCGAGCGCGGCGGTGAGGGACAGCACGCTGATCGTGGCCGGCATGGCCACGCTGTCCGCCGGAACCTACGCGTTCCGCCTTTCCGGCCGGACGCTGCGCCAGCGGGTCACCTTCCCGCCCCGGGCCCAACAGCTGCTCGAAGCCGGCGCGGTGGTCATGCTGGCCGCGCTGGTCGCCACCACGGCGCTGATCAAGGGCCACGGCTTCGCCGGCTTCGCCCGCCCCGCGGGGGTGCTGGTCGGCGGCGTGCTGGCCTGGCGCAAGGCCCCGTTCCTGGTGGTCGTCGTGGCCGCCGCGGGCACCACGGCCGTCCTGCGCCTGCTCGGCGTACCCTGACCCGCGGCGGCCGGAACCGAGGTCAGCGCTGAAGGTAGCGCTCGACGGCCTCGACCTTGCCGGTGAGCGCGCCGGTCGCACCGGGCCTGATGTCGGCCTTCAGCACCAGGCTGACCCGCGGCGCCCTGGCCGCGACGGCCTCGACCGCCCGCTTGACCACCGCCATGGCTTCGTCCCAGTCGCCCTCGATGGTGGTGAACATGGCGTCGGTCCGGTTCGGCAGCCCGCTCTCGCGGACGACCCGGACAGCCTCGGCCACCTCCTCGCCCACTGCTTCCCCTGTCCCAATCGGTGTCACGGAAAACGCCACAAGCACAGCCCCGCTCCTCTCGCCGGTCGGCACGTCCGAGCGTAAAACCCACGACCAAGATGTCTTATCCGAACGGGCGCCGGCGCACGCCCCGCAGCACGCGTCTACGCGGCAGGTGGCTAGCGCAACCCGGGCCCGGCTCCCTCGCGCGGCAGGTTCCCGTGGCCGCCCGGCAGCGGGTTTGGGCCTGCCGTCCGGCCGCTGTCACAATGTCTGGATGACCGGGAAGGCGACGTGGTTGGTGAACGCTGTGGCCAAGTGCACGGTTGAGGCCACACAATGACGGCATGACCGGTTCCCTGCTGGCGTCCGAAACGGATCCCGGTACCGAGCGGCATCGG
>JASIGD010000502.1 GCA_030045295.1 Streptosporangiaceae bacterium | reverse complement strand
CAGCACACGGTCGGCGTGATGCAGACTCGCGACGCGCTGATCAGGGTGGCTGCCGAATGCGCCGAAGACCTGGACGCCGATGGCGTCGTATACGCCGAGGTCCGGTTCGCACCCGAGCTCCACACCGAACACGGCCTCAGCCTGGATCAGGTGGTCGAGGCTGTGCTGGCGGGCTTCCGCGGCGGCAGCGCCGGACGGAAGATCACCGTCAGAGCGCTGCTGACGGCGATGCGCACCGCCGCCCGATCGCTGGAGATAGCCGAGCTTGCCGTGCGACACCGCGACGCCGGGGTAGTCGGCTTCGACATCGCCGGCGCCGAGGCTGGCAACAGGCCCAGCCGTCACCTGGACGCGTTTCAGTACGTGGCGCGGGAGAACTTCCACATCACGATTCACGCTGGCGAGGCCTTCGGGCTGCCGTCGATCTGGGAGGCCCTGCAGTGGTGCGGCACCGAACGGCTCGGCCACGGCGTCCGGATCATCGACGACATCGAGGTGCCAGAGCACGGTGAGGGGCGTCCAAGGCTGGGCAGGCTAGCCAGCTATATCCGGGACCGGAGGACCCCGCTGGAGATGTGCCCCACGTCGAACGTGCAGACCGGCGCCGTTGCATCGATCAAGGAGCACCCGATCGGCTTGCTGCGGGAGATGCTGTTCCGGGTCACGGTCAACACCGACAACAGGCTGATGAGCGGCGTCAGCCTGTCATCTGAGTTCCACGCGCTGAGCGAGGCCTTCGGCTACGACTGGGCAGATGTCGAGTGGCTCACGATCAACGCCATGAAGAGCGCCTTCGTGCCGTTCGACGAACGACTCCACCTCATCAACACCGTGATCAAGCCTGGCTTCGCGACGGCCCGGGGCCGTCCGCTGCAGGTCGCGGCCGCCTCCGCCCGCCCCGCGTCCGGGTAGCGTGGGATCGTGGGGATCGAGACCGTAACGCGCTCGGCGCCAGAGCGCTGGGCATTCGAGCCCGGCGATGCGGCTCCCTCCGACGCGGCGCTGCGCCAGGTGCTGCACGGCTTGCCGGGCGTTGACGAAGTGGGCGCCGCGGAACGAGCCGCAGGGCTGGCGACCCGCTCGATCAAGAAGGGCGCCAAGCTGCAAGCCCTGGATATGGCCGTCGCGATGGTGGACCTCACAACTCTCGAGGGCGCCGACACGCCGGGCAAGGTCCGGGCCATGTGCGCGAAGGCGCGGCAGCCCGACCCCTCCGACCTGACCGTTCCGCCGGTAGCGGCCGTCTGCGTCTACCCGGACCTGGTCCGCGTCGCCAAGGACGCCGTGGCGGGCAGCGGCGTTGCGGTCGCTTCCGTCGCGACTGCGTTTCCGTCCGGCCGGGCGTCGCTGGCGGTGAAGCTCGCCGACGTTGCGGATGCCGTCAGAGCCGGCGCCGATGAGGTCGACATGGTGATTGACCGCGGCGCTTTCCTGTCCGGACGGTACGGCCAGGTCTATGCCGAGATTCGCGCTGTCCGCGAAGCCTGCGGCCCGGTGCACCTCAAGGTGATCCTGGAAACGGGCGAGCTAGCGACGCTGGACAACGTCGCGCGCGCGTCGTGGCTGGCGATGCTGGCAGGCGCGGACTTCATCAAGACATCGACCGGAAAGGTAACGCCGGCTGCGACGCCGCCGACGGCACTGGTCATGCTCGCCGCCGTGCGCGACTTCGAGCAGACCACGGGGCGGCGGGTCGGGGTAAAGGTCGCGGGCGGCATCCGGACGGCCAAGGATGCCATCCGGTACCTCGTGCTGGTGAATGAGGTGGCCGGCCCTAGCTGGCTGACCCCTCAGCTGTTCCGGATCGGCGCCTCGACGCTGCTCAATGACCTGCTCATGCAGCGCAGCAAGCAGCTGACCGGCCAATACGCTGGCCCCGACTACTTCACGGTGGACTAGCGTTCGCCGGGTCACCGTCAGCGTCACCTGGGCGGTCAGCAGTCGGCGGTTGACCTGCCTGCGCGCGCCAGCGAGCCAGGTTATTCTGCGTGGCCATGGTGTCGGGGTGTTCGGGGCCCAGGACCTTTAGCTGGTCGGCGAGTAGTAGCTCCTCGAGCACGGCGGCCGCGCTGGCGGCGTCCCCCGCGTGCCCGCGCCAGCGGGCCAGGTTGCTTCGGGTGTGCAGGGTGTCGGGGTGTTCGGGGCCCAGGACCTTTAGCTGGTCGGCAAGCAGTTCCTCGAGCGCGGCGGCCGCTCCGACAGCGTCCCCTGCGCGCCCGCGAGAATTCGCTAGCTCGTTGCGGGTGGTAAGGGTGTCGGGGTGGTCGGGGCCGAGCACCCGCGCGCAGTCGGCGACCAGTTCCTCGAGCGTGGCGGCCGCCAAGGCGGCATCACCCGCCTGCTCGCGCCAGTACGCCAGGTTGCTTCGAGTCAGCAGGGTGTCGGGGTGGTCGGGGCCGAGCACCCGCACGCAGTCAGCGCGCAGTTCCTCGAGCGCGGCGGCCGCTCCGGCCGCATTTCCCGCGTGCCCGCGCCAGGTGGCGAGGTTGCTTCGCGTGGTCAGCGTGTCGGGGTGGTCGGTGCCAAGCACCCGCAGGCAGTCAGCGCGCAGTTCCTCGAGCGCGGCGGCCGCTCCGGCGGCATTTCCTGCGTGCCCGCGCCAGGTGGCCAGGTTGCTCCGGGAGGTCAGGGTGTCGGGGTGGTCAGGACCCAGCACCGTTAGCTGGTCGGCGAGCAGTTCCTCGAGCGCGGCGGCTGCTCCGGCCGCGTCTCCGGCCTGGCCGCGCCAGTGGGCCAGGTTGCTTCGGGTCAGCAGCGTGTCGGGGTGGTGCGGGCCCAGCACCCGCAGCCGCTCGGCGAAGACCTCCTCGGTCGCTGCGGCCGCGCCCGCCGGATCCTCGCGTCCGCGCCACGTGGCCAGGTTGCTCCGGGTGGTAAGCGTGTCGGCGTGGTCGGTGCCCAGCACCCGGACGCAGTCGGCGAGCAGCTCCTCGAGCGCGGCGGCTGCTCCGGCCGCGTCTCCCGCTTGGCCGCGCCAGTGAGCCAGGTTGTTTCGCGTGGTCAGGGTGTCGCCGTGGTCGGGACCCAGCACCCGCAGGCGGTCGGCGAGCAGTTCCTCGAGCGCGGC
>JASIGD010000501.1 GCA_030045295.1 Streptosporangiaceae bacterium | reverse complement strand
TTCTCCGAGGACACAGACCATGACCAAGCAGATCCACCTGGCCGCGCACTTCCCCGGCGTGAACAATACGACCGTGTGGAGCGACCCCGCCGCGGGCAGCCATATCGAGTTCGATTCGTTCCGCCAGTTCGCCCAGACCGCCGAGCGCGGCAAGTTCGACTTCCTGTTCCTCGCCGAAGGGCTGCGGCTGCGCGAGCAGAACGGGCTGATCTACGACCTCGACGTGGTCGGTCGGCCGGACACGTTCACGGTCCTGGCCGCCCTGGCCGCTGTGACCGAGCACATCGGGCTGACCGGCACGATCAACTCCACGTTCAACGAGCCTTATGAGGTGGCCCGGCAGTTCGCCAGCCTCGACCACCTCTCCGGCGGGCGGTCGGCATGGAACGTGGTCACCTCCTGGGACGCCTTCACCGGGGAGAACTTCCGCCGCGGCGGCTTCCTGGCCCAGGCGGACCGTTACGAGCGGGCCAGGACCTTCCTGGCCACCGCGCTGGAGCTGTGGGACTCCTGGCGCGGGGACGAGATCCTGGCCGATAAGGACGCCGGCCAGTTCCTGGCGACAGAGGCGCCGGGGACCTTCCGCCACCAGGACACGTTCTTCGATATAGCCGGGCAGTTCAACGTACCGCGCTCGCCGCAGGGCCGTCCGGTGATCTTCCAGGCGGGCGACTCCGACGAGGGCCGCGACTTCGCCGCCGCGTCGGCCGATGCGATCTTCTCCCGGCACTCCTCGCTGGAGGCCGGGCAGGCCTTCTACGCCGACGTGAAAGGTCGGCTGCCCCGGTTCGGCCGCACCCATGGCGAGCTGCTGATCCTGCCGGCGGCCACGTTCGTGCTCGGCGACACCGACTCCGAGGCGGCCGAGATCGCCCGCGAGGTACGGCGGGCCCAGGTCTCGCCGCAGACCGCGCTGATGTTCATCGAGCAACTGTGGAACACCGCGCTGCCCGGCTTCGACGTCGACGGCCCCCTTCCTGCCTTTGACCCGGTGGTCAGCGAGAACCTGATCTCCGAGGGCCGGGCCAGCGTCCGGCAGTTCGCCAAGGACCCCGTCGCGCTGGCCGCCGAGTGGCGGGCCCGAGCCGAGGCCGGGAACCTGTCGGCCCGGGAGGTGGTCATCGAGGTGACTGGCCGGCAGTCGTTCATCGGCTCGGCGGCGACGGTCGCGGCGACGATCGACGAGCTCGTCCAGGCTGACGCCGCTGACGGCTACATCCTGGTCCCGCACATCACCCCCGGCGGGCTGGCGCCGTTCGTCGATAAGGTCGTCCCGCTGCTGCAAGAGCGCGGAGTGTTCCGCGCCGACTACACCGGCAGCACGCTGCGCGATCACCTCGGCCTGGCCCCGCTGGGCTGGCCCGGCGAGACGACGGCGACGAGGGCCGCCTCATGAGGTTCATCACCATCACGCTGATCGTGCACGCCCCGGACCCGCACACCGGCGAGCAGAAATCTACCCAGCAGCGGTTCCGGGAGGTGATCGGCAACGCGCTCCTGGCCGAAGAACTCGGCTTTGACGGGTTCGGGGTAGGGGAGCGGCACGAACGGCCGTTCATTTCGTCCTCCCCGACCGTGGTGCTGAGCCACATCGCGGCGCTGACCACTCGCATCCGGCTGTTCACCGCTGTCACCACGCTGTCCCTGCTCGACCCGGTCCGCGCATTCGAGGATTACGCCACCCTCGACCACCTGTCCGGCGGTCGGCTCGAGCTGATCATCGGCAAGGGCAATGGCGCCGCCCAGCGCGACCTGTTCCACGTAACGCCCGAGGACCAGTGGGATCGCAACGCCGAGTCCTACGACGTGTTCCGGCGGCTATGGCGCGTCAACAAGATCAGCTACGAGACGAGGTTCCGGCCGGCGCTGCACGAAGCCGAGGTGTGGCCGCGGCCGCTGCAGCGCCCGGTCCGGGTCTGGCACGGCAGCGCGACCAGCAAGGCGTCCGTCGACCTGGCCGCCAGGTACGGCGACCCGCTGTTCTCGGCCAACGTCAGCAACCCGATCGAGCCCTACGCGGAACTGATCCGCTACTACCGCGAGCGGTGGGCCTACTACGGGCACGATCCGGCGGCCATCGCGGTCGGAGCGGGGACGGCAGGCTATTACGCCGAGCGCAACTCCCAGGACGCGATAGACGCCTACCGGCCGGTGTTCGCCGGGTATCTGGCCTTCCAGGAAAGGCTCGGCGTACAGCCGGTGTTCCCGACGCTGGAGGACTTCATCGAACGTTCCTCGGCGCTGATCGGCAGCCCGGCTCAGGTGATCGAGAAGGTGCACCGCTACCACGAGAAGTTCGGCCACTCGGTGCTGCACCTGCACGCCGACGCCGGCGGGCTCACCGAAGCGCAGCACCGTTCCAGCCTCGAACTGTTCCAGTCCGACATTGCCCCGGTGCTGCGCCGCGAGATCCCCGACCCGCCCTGGGGCTGGGCCGGCGGCCCGGTCAGCGACGACGCGGTGCCCGCCCGGATCGTTGCTGCCACCGGTTGAGGAGGAAGACCGCATGACGACCACCCCATTGACCGTCCTGGATCTCGTCCCGATCTCGTCCGGATCGAACGCAACCCAGGCGCTGCGTAACAGCATCGACCTGGCCCAGCAGACCGAACGGCTCGGCTACGCCCGCTACTGGTTCGCCGAGCATCATCTCAACCCCGGCGTGGCCGGTACCTCCCCAGCCGTGGTGCTAGGCCTGACCGCCGCCGCCACGTCGACGATCCGGCTCGGCTCCGGGGCAGTGCAGATGGGGCACCGCACCGCCCTGTCCACGGTCGAGGAGTTCGGCCTACTCGACGCCCTGCACCCCGGTCGCTTCGACCTCGGCCTGGGCCGCTCCGGCGGCCGCCCAGCTGAGCCCAGGGCACCCGCTCTGGCCGGTGGCGGCGCTGCGGCCACCGTCTCGGGTGGCCGGACCCCGAACGGGTTGCTCATCCCGCCGCGGTTCTCCCTCCGCGGCCTGCTGGACTCCCCTCGTTTCGCTATGCAGAAGAGACTGCTGCAGCTGCCGCAGGCCGAGCCGCAGAACTATACCGAGCAGGTCGGCGACGTTCTCGCCCTGATCGCCGGGACCTACCGCTCGCCGGAGGGGGAGGAAGCCCACGTGGTGCCCGGCGAGGGCGGGGCGCTGCAGATCTGGATCCTCGGCAGCAGCGGCGGCGAAAGCGCCGAGGTCGCTGGCCGGAACGGCCTGCGATTTGCCGCGAACTACCACGTCAGCCCGGCCACCGTGCTTGAGGCCGTGGACGGCTACCGAGCCGCGTTCCAGCCGTCCGCCGAACTCGGCCGGCCCTACACCAGCGTGTCGGCCGACGTCGTCGTGGCCGACGCCGAACCCGCAGCCCGCGAGCTAGCCTCCGGCTACGGCCTGTGGGTGCGCAGCATCCGCACCGCCCAGGGAGCCATCCAGTTCCCCACCCCCGAGCAGGCCCGCCGCCACGCATGGAGCAAGGCTGACCGCGACCTGGTCGCCGACCGCATCGACACCCAGTTCGTCGGCGCGCCGAGCCAAGTCGCGGACCAGCTGGAACGTCTGCGCGACGCCACCGAAGCCGACGAACTCATCATCACGACCATCACCCACGACCACGCCGACCGCGTCCGTTCCTACCAGCTGCTCGCCGAAGAATGGGCCCGACGATGACCCAGCTCACCACGCCTCCCGGTAAGGAGCTGAGCGGGTGCCGGAGCCGGATCGTCGGCGCGCTGGTGACCCGCTACGGCCTGTCCGAGCGGGCGGTCGGGTTCTTCCGGTCCTACGCCGAGCCAGCCGCAGCTGCGGTAACAGGAGTAATGATGGCTGCGGCCCAGACGGGGCAGAGCCGGAATCTACCGGGTTGCTGTCGCGCCGAAGGGAGAACGCCCGGCTATAGTCGATTTATCTGACCGATTTTACCTTAAACAAGGAGCGAAGACCCATGAGCGTCACTACGTCACTCAACCAGGTCGACCTCGAGGCCGTCGGAGCGCTCGTCGGGCAAATCCAACAGGACCCAGAGGCGGCACGAACCACGTGGGCGGCCAACGTACGGTGGGCGGGAGCCTTCCGCTCCGAGAGCCAGGTGCGCTCCTTCCCGCCAACCGCCTCCGACGAGCCCGCGGGCCTGGGCGGCAGCGACACCGCTCCCAACCCCGTCGAGCAGCTGCTATCCGCTCTGGGCAACTGCCTCGTCGTCGGGTACGCTGCCAACGCCTCAGCAGCCGGCATCGCGATCAAAGACCTCACGATCGCGGTCGACGGCGATGTCGACCTGCGCAGCTTCCTCGGCCTCGCGCCCGGGCACGCCGGCTTTTCCGCCATCCGGGTCCGCGTCGACCTAGACACCGACGCCGACGCCGAAGCGGTGGCCGAGCTACACCGTAAAGTCGCGGCCAGTTCCCCGGTCGGGCACACTCTCCAGGCGGCCGTCCCGGTCGAGATCACCCCCGCCTGACGGGCTTCGGCGCCAGTCGTCGGACCGACCGCATCCCTGCGCGCCCCGCGGCGATCGACTTCTCGGAAAGCCCAACGTCGCGTGTGGCCGTCCGGCGGAAGTGGTGGAGCGGCGTGGTCCACCGGAGGAGTTCCTCGACTGCGAGCCGCCAATCCCGGTCGTCGCCGTGCGTCACACCGTCATCGTCGCCAATTTCTGCGCCGGGCCCAGCCCCGCCTAGCCGACCAGCTGCCACGGCAGCGCAACGGCCACCGAGTTGATCAGCCGGCGCCAGCCGTGCCCAGCCAGATGGCGCCGCCCCCAGCCGTCGGTGCGCCGAGTAAAATATAGTAAGTCAGCCGGAAATATCGGTTTAGGGCAAGCTGGAGACGAGATGCCGCTGCACTTCCACTGGTTCCTGCCCGCCAACGGCGACGGCCGGGAAATCGTCGGCGGCGGCCACGGCGCCGCCACCAGCCCGGCCGGCGCCATCCGTCCCGCCTCGCTCGGCTACCTGGGCCAGATCGCCCGCAGCGCCGAACAGCTTGGCTTCGAGGCGGCACTAACCCCGACGGGCGCGTGGTGTGAGGACGCCTGGCTGGCCACCGCCATGCTCAGCGAGGTCACCGAGCGGCTGAAGTTCCTCGTCGCCTTCCGTCCAGGCTTCCTGTCGCCCACGCTGGCCGCGCAGATGGCGGCCACGTTCCAGCGGTACTCTTCCGGACGCCTGCTGCTCAACGTTGTGACCGGCGGCGAGTCCGCCGAGCAGAGGGCGTACGGCGACTTCCTCGGCAAGGCGCAGCGCTACGAGCGCTGCGCGGAGTTCCTGGACATCGTGACCCGGCTGTGGCGTGGTGAGACCGTCAGTCATGACGGCGAGCACCTGCGCGTTGATGGTGCCCGCCTGGTCCGGCGGCCAGACCCGGTACCGCCGCTGTACTTCGGCGGCTCGTCGGCCGAGGCGGGCCCGGTGGCCGCCCGGTTCAGCGATGTCTATCTGACGTGGGGCGAGCCGCCTGCCGCGGTGGACGCCAAGCTGCGCTGGATGGACGACCTGGCCAGGCAGGCCGGGCGCGCGCTGCGGTACGGTATCCGGCTGCACGTTATCACCAGGGACACCTCGCACGAGGCGTGGCTGCAGGCTAACCGGCTGATCGACGGCGTCGACGAGGCGATGATACGCGAGGTACAGGACGGGCTGGCGCGCAGTGAATCCGAAGGGCAGCGCCGGATGCGCGAGCTCCACCGCGGCTCACCGGACAGCCTGGAGGTCTCGCCGAACCTGTGGGCCGGCATCGGCCTGCTGCGCGGCGGCGCGGGCACGGCGCTGGTCGGCAGCCACGCCGAGGTCGCCGACCGGATAGAAGAGTACGCCGCGCTCGGCATCTCCGAGTTCATCCTGTCCGGGTACCCGCACCTGGAGGAGGCCTACTGGTTCGGCGAGGGCGTGCTGCCCATCCTGGGCCGACGTGGCCGCTGGCAGCATCCCGTGCCGGCC
>JASIGD010000060.1 GCA_030045295.1 Streptosporangiaceae bacterium | reverse complement strand
TCGAACCGGTAGAACCCCTGCTGCGCGGGCTGATCGCGCACGTGTACGCGTACGAGGAGCTCGCGCTCGACGCCGCGATCCGCGGCGGCCGGGACCGGGTGTACAACGCCCTGCTCGCGCATCCGCTGGTGGGCCAGGTCGATCAGGCGCAGTGCCTGACCGACCGGCTGATCGCGGAGAACGCGCGCTACCTTCCCTGGGCTTGAGGAGACCGCAGATGAGACGTACCTGGCAGGCCATCCTGGCGGCAGCCGGCATCACGCTCGCTTCAGTCGCCCCGGCTGCCGCGGCGGCCGCGGCGGCTCCGGGCCAGGCGGCAGCCCCGGGCCAGGCGGCCGAACCCGAGGTCCGGGTCAACCAGGTGGGGTACCCGTCGTCGGGCCCGAAGGTCGCGTTCGCGATGCTGGCCAAGCGGGTCGGCAAGGTGGGCTTCGAGATCACTGCCCCGTACGGGGTCGTGTACCGGGGCAGCTCGGCCGACGACGTGGGGGCGTGGAATTCCGCCTACCAGGCCGTGTACCAGCTCAATTTCTCCGGCGTCAGCGCGCCCGGCAGCTACCGCGTCAGGCTGCTTTCTCCCGCGGCGGCCGTTTCCCCCTCCTTCACCGTCGGCACGGGGTCGCAGCTGTACGGCCAGCTCGTGGACAACGCCGTGCAGTACTTCACCTCCGAGCGGGACGGGCCCGACGTGGATCCCGGCGTCCTTGACCGCCAGCCCGCCAACCTGACCGACGAAAAGGCGTACGTCTACGCGGACCCGAAGTACGACAGCAACGACAACCTGCTCGGCACGCTGAAGAAGATCGGCGGGCCGGTCAACGTCTCCGGCGGCTGGTTCGACGCCGGCGGCGGATACGAGAAGTTCGCGTATACGGCCAGTTACGCGGACGCGCTGATGCTGATCGCGGCCCGGGACTTCCCCGGCGAGTATCCGGCGCTCGAACCGGAGGCGCAGTTCGGCCTGCAGTGGATCACCAAGCTGTGGAATCCCCAGCAGAAGGTGATGTACGTCCAGGTCGGCATCGGCAACGGCAGCGCGCCCACCAAGAAGTACCCGAACGGCCAGATCCAGGGCGACTACAACTTCTGGTTCCTGCCGCAGCAAGAGGACCGCATGAACGTGAGTCCCGGCGGTAACCCCGGCCCGACCGCGTACTACGTCAAGTACCGGCCGGTGTTCGAGGCGGCTCCGCCGGGCCAGCCGGTCAGCCCCGACCTGGCGGGCCGGTTCGCCGCCGACTTCGCCCTCGGCGCGCAGCTCGACGCGACCGCCGACCCGGCGCAGGCCCAGCACCTGCTCAGCCTGGCCCGGGGCGTCTACGCGATGGCGAAGACCACCGACGTCGGCCAGATCGTCACCACGTTCCCGTATGACTACTACCCGGGCACGGAGTGGAAGAGCGACATGCTCTGGGGGGCCGCGGAGATCGCCTTGGCCGACGAGGCGACCGGCGCTCCCGTGGCTCAGCTGCGCCGGGACCTGGCCACCGCGGCCCGCTGGGCCAGGGCCTATATCGCGCAGGGCCACCCGGCCGACGGGGACACGTTCAACCTCTACGACAACGGCGCGGTCGCCGAGGCCGAGCTGCTGCAGGCGATGCGGGAGGCCGGCGCGCTGGGTCTGCCACCGGTGATCGCCCCCGGCACGCTGCTCGACGACCTCGCCGCGCAGCTGCGCACCGGCGAGGACTGGGCCAAGGGCGACCCGTTCGCGCTCGGCACGCAGCTGGGCCCGTCCGACGCGTCGCCGCACGCGTTCGGCCTGTTCATCACCAACGCGCTGTACCAGGAGTACGGCGGCTCGAGTAAGTACCAGTCGTTCGCGCAGCAACAGCTGAACTTCGCGCTTGGCGCGAATGCCTGGGGCAGCTCCTTCGTGGTCGGCGCCGGCACGGTGTTCCCGCAATGCATGCAGAGCGAGATCGCCAACCTGGCCGGGTCCCTCACCGGCAGCGGCAACATCCAGCTCGGGGCGACCACCGACGGCCCGAGCAGCGCGGGCAATTTCGTCGGCCTGGGCACGGTTCCCGGGATGAAGGCCTGCAGCGCGGGCAACTTCGCGCCGTTCAACACCAAGACCGTCGGATACGAGGACAACGTGGTCTCCTGGCCCTCGGTGGAGCCTGCTGACGACTACACCGCGGCTTCCCTGCTGGCCTTCGCCCTGGGCGGGGCCGGTCTTGGCTGACCATCCGCCGTGGCCGGAGCCCGGCGCGGTTACGCCCGCCGTGCTGGCCATCGACGGCGGCAACAGCAAGACCGACGTGGCCCTGGTGGCCGCCGACGGCACGCTGCTCGCGGCCGCCCGCGGTCCGGGCATCAACGCCCACGTGGCAGGCATCGACGAGACGATGCTGATCCTGGCGGCGGTGGTCAAGCAGGCCGTGGCGCAGCTGGACGGGCGCGGCCGCGCCGAGGATGGCCGGGTCGCGCGGCACACGGTGGCCTGCCTGGCCAACGCCGACTTGCCGGAAGAGGAGGCGGAACACGCCGCCGCGGTCCAGGCCCAGGGATGGAGCCCGACCGCGACGGTCGTCAACGACACGTTCGCCATCCTGCGTTCGGGCCTGACCGATGAGGACCTGCCGCATTGGGGCGTCGCAGTGGTCTGCGGCGCGGGCATCAACTGCGTCGGCGTCGCCCCCGATGGCCGGGTGACCAGGTACCTGGCCCTGGGCACCATCTCCGGTGATTGGGGCGGCGGCGCGGGCCTGGGTCTTGAGGTCCTCTGGCACGCCATGCGCGCGGAGGACGGCCGCGGCCGGGACACGGTGCTGAGAGAGTATCTGACCAGGCATTTCGGCGTGGAGCGGGTCGAGCAGATAACGATCGGCATCCATCAGGGCCAGATTCCGGACGACGACCTGATCGGCCTCGCGCCCATGCTGCTGCGGGCGGCAAGCCAAGGCGACCCGGTCGCGCGGGCCGTGGTAATCCGGCTGGCCGACGAGATCGCCGTGATGGCCATCACCGCCATGCGCCGCCTCGACCTCACCGGCCTGGCCACCCCGGTCATCCTCGGCGGCGGCGTCATAACCGCCAGGAACCCGATGCTGATGGACAGCATCACCGCGCAGCTCGCCGAGGCCGCGCCGCACGCAAGCGCCCGCGTGATCGACGTGCCGCCCGTGGTCGGCGCGGCGCTGCTCGGCCTCGACCACGTGCACGCCCCGGCTGCCGCCGAGTCCCGGCTGCGCGCCGCCTACCAGGATTCGCGCTGATCCGGCTCGCGTCCCTGGCCTGCCCGGCCGGTAACCCCCGCTTGGTGCTGCTTGGCGGCGGTATCCTGCACATTGGGGTGTTCTTCTTCCCCGCGCTCGTGCTGCTGGCTGTGGGCGGCAGCAAGCTGTGGCGGGAGCGGACACACCCAGGCGGAGGTGCGCCCCGATGTTTCGTTACCTAACCCGGGATCGCCTGGCGGTCCTGGCCGGCCTCGCCGCCCCGCTGGCTCTGGCGGCCATCCTCGTGCCGTTCCGGACCAGCTTCCCCAACACCGACGCCGCGCTGGCGTTGATCGTGGTGGTAGTGGCCGTCGCCGCGAACGGGGACCGGCTAGCGGGGATCCTGGCGGCGGCCTCAGCAGCGGTCTGGTTCGACTTCTTCCTCACCAAACCCTATGAGCGGTTCACCATCACCAGTCGGACAGACATCGAGACCACCGTCTTGCTGCTGGTCATCGGCGTGGCGGTCACCGAGCTCGCGGTGTGGGGCCGGCGTCAGCACACGGTCGCCAGCCGGCGCGCCGGCTACCTCGAGGGAATCAATAGCGCGGCGCAGGCCGTAGCCGCGGGCGGCTCGCCGACCACGCTGATCGAGCAGGTAACCAGCCAGCTCACCCAGCTGTTGTCGCTGCGATCATGCCGGTTCCAGTACGGTGTCGCCGGGATCGGCCAGCCGGCCCGGCTGCGGCACGACGGATCGGTCACCCTGGGGAACCGGGCGTGGGATTGCGACGCCGAAGGGTTCCCCGCCGACGCCGACATCGAACTGCTGGTGGAAGGCGGCGGCCTGTTCCAGGGCCGGTTCCTGATGGCGCCTGTCCCCGGCGCCCGCCCCACGCTCGAACAGCGGCTGTTGGCCGTCGCGCTCGCCGACCAGGTGGGCGCCGCGCTCGCCACGAGCCACCCGGTTGACCAGAAGTAGCCGGCCGACGCCTACTTAGCCGCTACTTCGTCATCCGGCCGCAGAGCCAGGCAAGCGACATCGGGTAACGGTAATCGATGCCCATGTGCCCGGCGTCGAATAGCTCGAAATGGACCAGCTCGTCGGGCACGCCGACGTCCCGGAGCGCGGCACGGAAAGCCTCGGCGCCGAGGTCGAGATGGTATTCATCCTTCGTCCCGGCGTCGATCCAGATCGCGCGGAGCCCGCGTAGGGCCTCCGCATGAGCTGGCGCCATCCGCACCGGGTCCCAGTCCAGCCATCGTTGCCATACGGCCGGCCGGAGCACCCCGGTCACCGGGTCGAACGGCAGGTCTACCGTCCCATCCTCGTTTGCGGAGAAGCACGCCGCCACGCCGAGCACCCCGAGCAGGGACATGTCTTCCTCCTTGGTGAAGGCCACCCGGGAGGAGAAGTCGTCCCACCAGCGCCAGATGTCGCCGTCATAGCGGCGCAGGTGCCTAGTCGCGGTGGCGAACTCGGGTATGTAGCAATACTCGTATAGCGTGTCCCCCGCGTGCGTGGCCAGCGCGCCGAACAGGTCGGGCCGGAGCATCGGCGTGATCATCGCGCCGAAGCCGCCGCTCGATTTACCCGTGATGGCCCGGTGCGCGGCGTCTGGCAGCGTCCGGTATCGCGCGTCTACCCAGGGCACAACCTCGTCGCACAGGTAGGAGTGGTAACGCCCGGTGCCGGGCGAGTCCACGAACTGGCTGCCGCCGTACCTGGTCCACGCGTCGACGTACACGACGATGGCCGGCGGCGCCTCGCCGCCGGCGAACACCGCGTCGGCCGCCTCCGGGAACGGCATACGGTACGGCGACCTATTCCGCCACATCGCCACGTTCCCGGTGTATCCCTGGATCACGTACACGGCCGGATACCTGCGCTCAGGCACGTCGTCGTAGCCCGGCGGCAGATACACCAGCAGCGGGCGCTCGGACGGGTCGCCCAGCGGGTTGCCGCGCAGCAGCTCGCTGCTGATGACGCGTTCTTCGATGCGGCCGACGAGATCGACGGACCAGGGCAGCACGGCTCCTCCTACCAGACGGGCTTTCCTAGCCTATGCCGCTAACCCGCGCCGTCGCGTGCCACCACTCGTAATCCACCGGCGGGTGCGGGCCCGAGGGGCGCTCGTACGAGGGCAGGACAAGCTCGGGCGTGCCCGCCCAAGCAGGCGCGGAGACCTCAGCGGTCATTCGTGACTCCTTGGTGCGGGTATCCCGCCGCTGAGGGAGCGCAATGCGTCCAGCTCGGCCGGGGTGGGCCCGGCCATGATCTCCGGCTCTGCCGTTACGGCCAGGTCCCAGCCGGTTCGCTCCCGCGCGGCTGCGGCAGAGACGCCCGGGTAAAGGCCGGTCAGGGTGAACTCAAGCGTCACCGGATCGGGCTCGAGGATGCCCAGGTCGGTGATGATCTTTTTCGGTCCGGCTCCGGTGAGCCCGAGCCGCTGGCGGTCGCCCGGGCCGGACCCGTAGCCGACCGAGGTGATGAAGTCGACCCGCTCGACGAACGACCGGCTGCTCTGCCTGACCACGACGATCACCTCACGGCAGGAGGCGGCAATCTCAGGTGCGCCGCCCGCGCCGGGCAGCCGCACCCTCGGGTTACCGTAATCACCGCCGATGACGGTGGTATTGATGTTGCCGAACTTGTCGATCTGGGCGGCACCGAGGAATCCGACATCGATGCGCCCCGGCTGCAGCCAGTAGTTGAAAATCTCGGGCACGCTGACTACCGCGTCCGCCGTCTCGGCGAGCAGGCCGTCGCCAATGGACAGCGGCAGCTCAGCCGGCTTGGCGCCGATCGTGCCGGACTCGTAGATCAGCACCAGCCCGGGCGCATGCGTCGCCCGGGCCAGGTTCGCGGCCGCGCTGGGCAGCCCGATACCGACGAAGCAGGTCATGCCGTCCCGCAGGGCACGGGCGGCGGCCACGGTCATCATCTCGTCAGCCGTGTACGTCGGCTCGCTCAGCTCCGCCCGGTTCAGGCTCACCTGGTCAGTCACGGCTGCCCCGCGGGAGCCGGGTAAACCCGCTCATGCAGCCAGCGGGTGAACGCCTCCCTGTTCCGGCTGATGGCGTCCCAGGCCACGTAGTAGTCATTGTCGCGGACCGTGTAGCCGAGCGCGTAGGACGGATGCGCCCCGCCCGGCACGTGCGCCACGTAGCTCACGGTCCAGCCGGGCAGGACCACGTCTCCCGGGTGGGGATCAAGGCGGTCCACTACCTCCTCGACGGTGACCACGGACCGCCGCGACGACAGCACCGCCTCCTTCTGGACGCCGGCGATCCCCCAGAATTGCACGTTCCCCGACCGGTCGGCGCGCTGGGCGTGGATGACGGCTACGTCGGGCCGGATCGCGGCGACGGCGGTCAGCGTCTCGCCGGTGAACGGGCAGGTGATCGGCTTGATCGTCGGCGCCGTGCCGTGGCTTGCGGGCAGCGTTTCCTGGCGGTACAGGTCGGTGCCGTTGTACCCGCGCAAGACGGCGAACGGCAGGCCGGACGCGCCGGCCACGTAGCGGTTCGCCATCCCGGCGTGGCTGTGTTCCTCGATCTCGAGGGCGGTCGGCCAGGCATGCTCGACCGCGTCCCGGAATCTGTGCAGCGATCCCACACCGGGATTACCGCCCCAGGAGAAGATCAGCTTGCGCGCGCAGCCGGCCCCGATGAGCTGGTCGTAAATCAGGTCCGGCGTCATCCTGATCAGGGTCAGGTGCCGGCGCCGCTGCCTGATCACCTCGTGTCCGGCGGCGAACGGGATCAGGTGCGTGAAGCCTTCCATGGCCACGGCGTCCCCGTCATGAATCGCCTTCTCCACGGCTTCGGCGAGTGAGACGATCTCCGCCACTTCGCTCCCCGTCCTGTCCGCCTACCGAAACGATAGCGCTTCAGCGGGTCGCCATGAGTACAAACGTTCGCATGTCGGACGCGTGAGCATGGGCTGGGTGCGGCCTAAAGGCAAACCAGCTGGCCCAGGGCCCTTCCCTCGGAGCTGGGAGCCGTCGCTACTCCGCTTCGGCCAGCGCGCGCGCCGTGCGACCGAGAAGGCCCGGTTGCCGGCCGGCATCATCGATGGCCGTCCTCCTGGGATGGATGGGCCGCCTGCCGGAATTGACCGCCGTCCAGCGCTTCGTGCGCCTCGAGGGCGGCGGCGGTGAAGACCTCGGCGGCCCCGAGGTACCCGGCCGGCTCGAGCGCCGACTCGATCTGCTCGGCAGTGATGCCCGCGGCGGCCAGCCGACTCTCGAGCTTGGGTACGGCCAGCAGTACGTCACCGAGCGGCAGGCCTGCGCTCAGCGCCCGCTGGCCTGCCTCGGCCACCAGGTCATGCGCCTGGACGCCGCCGAGCACGCCGGCCAGCAGCGACGTGACATGCTCGGCGAGCGGTAGGTCCTTGGTCGCGGCCAGGTTGGCCGCCATCCGCGACGCGTCCACGGTGAGCCCGCACAGCAGCTCGGCCGCCCAGCT
>JASIGD010000500.1 GCA_030045295.1 Streptosporangiaceae bacterium | reverse complement strand
GCAGCGGGCCGTCCAGCGCCGCCTCCGGCTGGTCTCGCGGATCGGGCCGGTCGGCGTCGGCCGGGTCCGCGGGCGTGGTCGGACCGCGATCCCGCGCGACGTCCCCCGGGCCCGCGGGGTCCTGGTCGTCAGGTTCCTCGGGGGCGCCCTCACCTAACGGGTCCGGCGGAACCAACGGGACTAACGGGACTAACGGGACGGGCGGGTCCAGCGGGTCCGGCGGGTCGGGTTCCTGGCCGACCAGGCCCGCCTGGGCGTCGAAGCCGTCGACCGGATCGCCGGGCGCAGGCCCGCGGCAGCGGTCGGGCGCGAGGCCGAGGCCGGCTGCGCCAGCGTCCGAGTCGGCCTCGGCCGACGGCGGGCCGGCCAACCGGGCCGACGCGGACGAACCGCGCGCCATGCCGTTCTGGCTGCGCCCGGTCCGGCGCGATAAGTAGCAGCCGGTCACCATGGATCTCGGTCCTGGCCAGCAGAAGGCGGTATTCGCCGTCATCGTCGGCGTGCTGGCCGCGCTCGGCTACTGGCTCGTGGTCCCGGCCCTGACCCACTCGCACGGACACCCCCAGGCGGCGGTTTCGCCCACCGCGACCGGTACCGCGCCGTCGGCCGCCGCGACCCCGACCGTCTCGGCGGCGCCGGCTTCACCCGCCGCGGCGGGGAACGTGAACATCTATTCCTGGCTGCCATTCACCCAGCAGGACCTGGCGGCCGCGGCCGCGGTGACGGTGCGGTTCGGCGTCGACTACGACACCTTCAGCTACACCGAGAGCGCGGCAGGCTACGTCGCCCAGATGCGCCCGCTGATCACCAGCCAGCTCGCCGCCGCGTTGCAGGCCGGCTACCAGACCTCCGGCGTGGCCAAGCTCAGAACCAGCCAGAAGCAGGTCTCCACCGGGACCGCGGTGATCAATTCGCTGCGCGCGTTCGGCCCGTCGAGCATGACGTTCATCGTCACCGCGGGGCAGCGGCTGGTCAGCGCGAACGGCACCACCACGGGCAGCACGCAGTACGCGGTCACCGTCACCGGCTCGGGCCGCAGCTGGCAGGTCAGCGATATCGAGCTGGAATCCGCGGGCGACGCATGACGAGCCTGCTGACCCGGGGGGACGGCCCGTCCGAACCCCCGGCGACCGGCGGGATCCAGCGCTCCGGATCTTCCCGGCAGACCGCTTCGGCGTCTTGGCGCACGGTCGTCCTGTTCCGGTCCGGGACGAGGCAGGCCGCGCCCGGCCAGCGGCGCCACGGACCTTCCCGGCTGCTCGTCATCGGCGTCATCGGCGTCGCGGGCATCCTGCTGCTCGGGTTGCTGGCCACGCCGATGCTGATCGGCACCGACATGTTCTTCGCGGCGAGCGCCGCGTGCTCGGGCCAGCAGACCGGGACAACCGGGCAGGCACCGGCAGGCGCGCAGGCCAAGTCGATCCCGGCTAACTACCTGTACTGGTATCAGCGGGTCGGGAATCAGTACGGCGTGCCGTGGACGATCCTGGCCGGGATCGGGACGGTGGAAAGCGACAACGGCCAGACGACGCTGCCGGGGGTGCACAGCGGCTCGAATCCGTTCGGCGCGGCCGGGCCGATGCAGATCGGCATCGGCGGCGCGGCCGGCAACGTGTGGGGCGGGCTTCCGGTCCACCCCGCCAGCGAGGTCGTCGACGGCGTCGCCACCGACGAGGACGGCGGCCCGGACGCGAGCGTCTACGATCCCGCGGACGCGATCGCCGGCGCGGCGAAGTACCTGCTCAACGCCGGCGTGCAGACCAACCCCTCGGCGGCCATCTTCGCGTACAACCACCTGCAGTCCTACGTGCAGAGCGTGCTCTACTACGCGAGCGCCTACGCGGGCGGGAACTTCTCGGTGGTATCGGCCGCCATGCCGTCGAGCAACTCGGTGGCCGGCTGCACCGCGGCCGGGGGCGTGCCCTCGATTACCGCGCCCAACCAGACCGTGGCCACCGCGATCGCGTACGCGGAGCAACAGCTCGGCAAGCCCTACCAGTGGGGCGGCACCGGGCCGGACGCCTTCGACTGCTCTGGCCTGGTGATGATGGCTTACCGGGCCGCCGGCGTCGATATCGCGCGGACCTCACAGGCCCAGTGGGCCACCGAGCAACGGGTTCCGGCCTCCGAGGTGGAGCCGGGGGACCTGGTGTTCTTCGCCGGCGCGGACGGCACCCCCACGTCTCCCGGTCACGTCGGCCTGGTGATCGGGGACGGGAAGATGATCGAGGCGTACGCAACGGGCTTCCCGATCCGGGTCTCCACCTACGGGATGCCCAGCTCGGCGCCGGGGGACCAGGACCCGGTCGGCTTCACCCGTCCCTGGGCCGGCGCCGCGCAAGGTTAAGGGCTGTCGTCCAAAACGACGCTTTCTCAAGCCGATTGCCGCCTGAATCTCGTCTGCGAAAAATTCCGGTAAGAATGCGGCGAAGCCGGCCATGCGAGGGCTCCGCCGCAGAACGGCGCCATCGACCTTGAGCGGGCACGCAGTTCCGCTTTCGCGCAGACGCCGGCCAGAACGACCAACGCGCGGCTCTGGGCGTTCTGGGCGGCCCGCGGCCGGCGGCCGGCCGGATATCGAGCCCGGCTGCGCCGGATCAGGCTGGCGGCGAAGATGGATCAGGCCGGCCGCGAAGATCGATCAAGGTCCATAACCACGGCGCGGGTTACTGCGGCTGCGCCGTGCCGCCGGCGGATTCCAGTGAGAGATCGATGTCGAGCAAGGCGCGGCATACGTCGGTGATGTCGACCATCCCGATGAGGCCGGCGTCGCCGACCACGGGCAGGTGCCGGAAGTGTCCTCCGGTCATGGTCCTGGCCGCGGCGTTGATGCTGGTCGCCTTGTCGATGACCACCGGGCTGGCCGTCATCAGGTCATGGATCCGGGCCTCGTTCAGGTCCCGGCCGTCGGCGACGGCGTGGGCGATGTCGGTCGCGGTGACGATGCCGGCCGGCATTCCGGTGCGCGGGTCCAGGATCACCAGGGCGGATGCGTCCGCGCGCTTCATCAGGTAGGCGGCCGCGGCCACGTGGTCGTTCGGTTCGACCGTGGACAGCGGTGGCCGCATGATGTCCGCGACGGTCGCCGGGGGCTGCGGCGGGACGGGCTTCTGCGCTGAAGTGTCGGCCATGATCTGCTCCTTTTCCAGATCCGGTCATGTTAATCAATCGGGTGGCCGAGGTCGGCGGCGGCACCGGGTCTTCGTCACGTCACGATCCGGTAGTGCAGGTGCACCACCCCGTTGCCGAAACGCCGTTGGTTCAGCAGCTCGAGCCGCACCCGCACACGCCCGGGCAGCGCTGCCTTGCCGCCCCCCACCACGACGGGCGAGATGACCAGGTGGCACTCGTCGACCAGCCCGGCCTTGATCGCCTCGCCGGCCAGGCCCGCGCCGCCCACGGTCATATCCCGGTCCGCTCGCGCTTTCAACAGCCGAACCGCCTCGGGGTCGAAGTTCCGCTCGATCCGCGTCCTCGCGGTGGCTGCGGCCTGCAGCGACCGGGAGTACACCACCTTGTCGGCGCGCTGCCATATCCGGGCGAAGTCGAGCGCCAGCGGCGACTGGCCGGCCCGGGTGTGCGCGGTTTCCCAGCCGGCCATCTCCTGGTACAGCCGGCGCCCGTAGAGGTAGGTGCCGACCGGCCGCTCGAAATCGTTGACGAAGCCGAACACCTCATCGTCCGGCATGGCCCAGTCGTACCGGCCCTGGTCGTCGGCGACGTAGCCGTCGAGCGACGTGATCGCCAGGTAGAGGAGCCTGCCCATGGTGAGCCTCCCGTCCTGAATAATGCCCCTGCCCGTCGCGGCGCTGCTGATGTACCCTACGTAGGTAATGTTTCACCTGGCGTAGCCTGGCCGCCGAGCGAACGGGGAAGGTCCGCGCATGCGAGAGGGCTTCGGGCGGCTGCAACGGACGGGTACGGCGATAGCCATAGCGACGGTGCTGGCGGTCGCGCTGGCGCTGGCGCTGCCGGCCGCCGTCCAGGCAGGCCAGATACTGCCCGCCGCCAGGCCGCTCAGCGGGCCGTTCGTCGCGCTGGGCGACTCGTTCGCCGCGGGCGACCTGGTCCCGACCAGCCCGTCGGGTACCCCGGCCGGGTGCCTGCGCTCCACCCACAACTACGGCGCCGACGCCGCGGCCGCCCTCGGCCTGGCCCGGTTCGTCGACGCCGCCTGCACCGGCGCGACGACCGCGGACATGACCCGGCCGGAGTCCGTCCTGCTCGGCACCAACCCGCCGCAGTTCAGCTTCCTGGCTCCGAACGACTCGGTGGTCACGCTGACCATCGGCGGCGACGACATCGGGTTTCCCAGCATCCTCACCACGTGCGCCAGGCTGAGCCTCACCAGCCCGTTCGGCAACCCGTGCCAGCGGCACTACACCTCGGGCGGCACCGACCGGCTCGTGGCCGCGATCGACGCCGCCGCGCCGAAGATCGCCGCCGTGCTGCGCGGGATCCACGCCCGGGCGCCGTCCGCGCGGGTGCTGCTGGTCGGGTACCCGGACATCCTGCCCAACACCGGCGACGGCTGCTGGCCGCTGGTGCCGTTCGCCTTCGGCGACGTGCCCTACCTGCGCGGCATCGAGATCGACCTCAACCAGATGCTGGCCCGCACGGCCGCGGCGAACGGCGCCACGTACGTCGACACCTACACGCCGACCATCGGCCACGACGCCTGCCAGGCCCCGGACGTCAAGGACGTGGAGGGCCTGGTCCCGACCTCGCTCGCCTACCCCTTCCATCCCAACGAGCGGGGGCAGCGGGTCATGGCCGACCAGGTGCTCGCGGCCCTGAACCGGTAGCAGCTCACCGCACCGAGAAGTAAACCAGGCAGCCGAGCCCGACGATCAGGCTGTAGATCGCGAACGGCGTCAGGGTCCGCTTCGGGTTGCTGAAGTAGCGCATGAGGAACCGCAGGGCCAGGTACGCGCCGACAAACGACAAGATGCTGCCGAACAGCACCTGGCCGTGGATCCCGGCGCCGAGCGGCCCGGTCAGGTCGGGGATCTTCAGCACGCCGGCCGCCAGGATGACCGGCGCCGACAGCAGGAACGAGAACCGCGCCGCGTCCTGCCGGGACAGCCCGCGGAACATCCCGGCGACCATCACGATGCCGTCCCGGCTGATCCCGGGCAGCAAGGCCAGGATCTGCGCCGAGCCGAGGACGAAGGCGCCCACCCACCCGACGCCGGTGAGCCGCCGGTCCGATTCCACCGCGAGGCCCGCCTGGTGCTGTTTCATCGCCCGCTGCCCGGCCGAGTGCCGCCCGCCGGCGATGCCGCCGCTTCCGGTCGCCACCGCGGCTGTTTGCCGCTCGGCGACCACCCGCTCGTCCGCGGCGATCTGCTCCGCTTCCATGGCCGCGTGGCGCCGCCGTGCCCGCTCGCCGGCCAGCAGGATCAGCCCGTTCGCGAACAGGAACACCGAGGTGAGAATCGGCTTGCTGAACAGCACTCGGAACAGGTGCTCGAGCGCGACCCCCGCGATCCCGACCGGGACCGTGGCCAGGATGATCATCCAGGCCAGCTTCTGGTCGGTGGTCTGCGGCTGCCAGCGTTCGGTCCCCGGCTCGGGAGCCGCGACGTGCTGCACCGACGCGAAGAACGCCTTGATGAGCCGCAGCCAGTCCCGCCAGAAATAGACGATCATCGCGAGCGCGGTCGCCACGTGCAGCCCGACGATGTACGCCAGGTACGGCGACTCCGCCTTGGACACGTCCAGGTCCTGCGCCCACGACCCGCCGATCAGCGCCGGGACGAGCACGCTGTGCCCCAGGCTGGAGATCGGGAACAGTTCGGTCACGCCCTGGATCAGGCCGATAAGCCCGGCCTCTCCGTACGTCAGATGCGACATGCCTGCTCGTTGCTCCCCACGGCACCAGCCAGTTCCTTAAAACCATGATTCTGAACGGCCGCGGTTTCACCCCACGGCCACGTATCCCGCGCGGAGGGGTTCAGCGGTAAACCCCGCCCGGGCACCAGCCATGGTAGCCGGGTGCCGCGCGCACGAAGGCTCGGTTTCATTTCGTCTTAATCTGCCTCATGGGCACGCCGTCCGGCGTCCGCCTAAGGGATGAAAGTCCGCTTTCAGCACAGGAACGCCGGGATGCGGGGCGTGATACCGGTCAGCTCCCGGAGCGGACCCGGCGCGCCGCCGGGGACAGGTCCCCGGCGGGCGGAGTGTCCTTGGGCTTGCGGCGGGTGATCTTGTCGCCGAGCCGGACCACCGGGTCGAACTTGCGGTCGACCACGCGTTCCTTCATCGGGATGAGCGCGTTGTCGGTGATCTTGATGTGCTCCGGGCACACCTCGGTGCAGCACTTGGTGATGTTGCAGTACCCGAGGCCGAAGTCGTCCTGGGCGATCTCGCGCCGGTCGGCGGTGTCGGCCGGGTGCATCTCGAGCTCGGCGATCCGCATCAGGAACCTGGGACCGGCAAAGGGCCGCTCGTTCTCCGCGTGGTCGCGGATCACGTGGCACGTGTTCTGGCACAGGAAGCACTCAATGCACTTGCGGAACTCCTGTGACCGGTTCACGTCCACCTGCTGCATCCGGAACTCGCCGGGCGCCACCGACGGCGGGGGGGCGAACGACGGGATTTCCCGCGCCTTGGCGTAGTTGAACGACACGTCGGTGACCAGGTCCCTGATCACGGGGAAGGTCCGCATCGGCGTGATCGTCAGCGTCTCGTCCGGCTCGAAAGTCGACATCCGGGTCATGCAGGCCAGCCGCGGCCGCCCGTTGATCTCCATCGAGCAGGACCCGCACTTCCCGGCCTTGCAGTTCCACCGGATGGCCAGGTCGCTGGCCTGGGTCGCCTGCAGACGGTGCAGCACGTCCAGCACGACCTCGCCCTCGTTGACCTCGACCTGGTAGTCGGTGAGCTCTCCGGTGCCCGCGTCCCCGCGCCAGACCCGCAGCGCAGCCTTGTTGCCCATCGCTCTATCTCCCTACCTTCCTCGCGGGCGCTTCGCTGGCTTCGGAAGGCGGTGTTCCCTCCGCGGCGGCCGCGGCCGCGCCGGGCAGGCCGGCCAGCTCCTCTTCGGTCATGTACTTCTTCAGCTCGCTCACGTCGAAGAGCTCGAGCAGGTCTTTGCGCATGGGCACCATGGGCTGCCGCTGCAGGGTCACGTGGCCGCC
>JASIGD010000059.1 GCA_030045295.1 Streptosporangiaceae bacterium | reverse complement strand
CGGGCCGGGCGGCCGGCCGCCGCGATCAAGCCCGTGCCCCCGGCGGCGGCGAGCACCTGCCGGCGCGACATGGCCGAGGACGTACGGACAGGCGGGCCGCCCTCGCGCGCGCGGCGGGTTCCGCGGGGTCGCCCCCCCGGGTCAACACCGTTCGCGGGCATAACGGAAACGTAACGGGGGCGAGTAAACGTCAGATGGCGGCGCGGAATGTCGGGTTCCGCCAGCGGGTGAATGTTCAGCCGGCCAGCCGCGGCCTGCCGGCGGCCGTCAGATGCGCGCCCAGGCCTCGGTGAGCACCGCGCGCAGGATCTGCTCCATCTCGTCGAATTCCTGCTGGCCGCAGATGAGCGGCGGGGCGAGCTGGACCACCGGGTCGCCGCGGTCATCGGTGCGGCAGACCAGCCCGGCGTCGAACAGCGCGTGCGACAGGAACCCGCGCAGCAGCCGCTCGGACTCCT
This sequence comes from Streptosporangiaceae bacterium, assembly GCA_030045295.1. Next base: position 5,899 of record JASIGD010000059.1, on the reverse strand, counting down.
CGCTGGTGAACGTCTCGCGGGTGACCTTGTCCTTGACCATCTCGATGCCGTAGAAGTACCCGTCGCCGCGGACGTCGCCGACGATCGGAAGGTCGTAGAGCCTTTCCAGGGTGGCCCGGAACGCGGACTCGTTGGCGCGGACGTTCCCCAGCAGATCTTCCTTCTCGAAGATGTCCAGGTTGGCCAGCGCGACCGCGGCCGATACCGGGTGGCCGGCGAACGTGATGCCGTGCAGGAACGTGGCGGTTCCTTCCGTGAACGGCTCCATCAGCGTGTCGCTGGCCAGCATCCCGCCCATCGGGGAATACCCGGACGTCACGCCCTTGGCGAAGGTGATGATGTCCGGCTGGTACCCGTACCGCTGCGAGCCGAAGTAATAGCCGAGCCTGCCGAACGCGCAGATCACCTCGTCGGAGACCAGCAGGACGTGGTACCGGTCGCAGATGTCCCTGACGCGCTCGAAGTACCCGGGCGGCGGCGGGAAGCAGCCACCGGAATTCTGCAGCGGCTCCAGGAAGACCGCGGCGACCGACTCCGGCCCCTCGCGCAGGATGGCTCGCTCGATCTCGTCCGCCGCCCAGCGCCCGAACTCCGCCTCGTCTCCGGCCAGGAAGTCCGGGGCACGGTAGAAGTTGGTGTTCGGTACCCGGACGCCGCCCGCCAGCAGCGGCTCGAACGGGTGCTTGATGTCGGCCAGGCCGGTGACCGCGAGCGCGCCCATGGACGTGCCGTGGTAGGCGATGTCGCGGCTGATCACCTTGTACTTGCCGGGGTGACCGGTCAGCTTGAAGTACTGCTTGGCCAGTTTCCACGCCGACTCGACGGCCTCCGAGCCGCTGGTGGTGAAGAACACCCGGTTCAGGTCTCCCGGGGCCAGCTCGGCCAGCCGCCGCGCCAGCTCGATGGCCTTCGGGTGCGCGTACGACCACAGCGGGAAGTACGCGAGCTCCGCGGCCTGCCGCGCGGCCGCCTCGGCGATCTCCGTGCGGCCGTGGCCGACCTGGCTCACGAACAGGCCGGACAGCCCGTCCAGGTAGCGCTTGCCGTGCTGATCGAAGACGTAGGCGCCCGATCCGCGCACGATCACCGGGACATCGCTGTCGTCGTAGGACGACATCCGGGTGAAGTGCAGCCACAGGTTGCGCTTGGCGGCTTCCTGCGTGTTCTCGACGGCGTCGGAGCTGGATGTCATCTCGTTCCCCAGGAGTAGGTTTGCTTGCGCAGTTTGAGGTACACGAACGTCTCGGTGTTCGTCACGTACGGGACCGCGCGCACCCGCCCCAGGATCTCCAGCAGGTGGTCGTCGTCCTCGCAGACGACCTCGGCCAGGACGTCGAACGAGCCCGCGCTGATCACTACGTAGTCGATTTCGTCCATGTCAGCGAGCTGATCGGCCACCTTCTCCAGATCGCCGTCGGTCTTGATGCCGATCATGGCCTGACGCCGGAAGCCCATCGTCAGCGGATCGGTGACCGCGACGATCTGCATGATGCCGGCGTCCTGGAGGCGCTGTACCCGCTGCCGGACGGCTGCCTCGGACAGCCCGACCGCCTTGCCGATCGCGGCGTAGGAACGCCTGCCGTCTTGTTGCAGCTGCTCGATGATCTGCTTGGAGATATCGTCGAGTACGACGCTTCCTGGGCCTGGAGTCGGGAGCACCCTCGGGGTATGGACCATTCGGTCGCCTCCGTCTCCACGTCCGGTATATATCAACTGATTTCGTAGCTATATGTAAATATAGCAACTGATTCACTTGTGAAGATACTCCATTATCTGCGAAGCTCGTATTCTGGATCGCAGAGGATCCAGGACCTGCCGCGGGCTCGGTACTGCGACGGATGGAGGGCTCGAGATGACGGACCGCACGCTGCAGAATTTCGTAAACGGCAAGTTCACCGACGCCGCCTCCGGGCGCACCAGCGACGTGATCGACCCCAGTACCGGCGAGGTCTACGCGCGTGCGCCGGTCTCTAGCCGCCAGGACGTGGACGCCGCGATGCAGGCCGCGGCGAACGCCTTCGAGGCCTGGCGGGACACCACCCCGTCCGAGCGCAGCCTCGCCATGTTCAGGATCGCCGACGCGATGGAGCAACGCGCCGACGAGCTCGTCGAGGCCGAAACCCGCAATACCGGCAAGCCGGTCGCCCTGACGCGGTCGGAAGAGATCCCGCCCTCGGTGGACCAGGTCAGGTTCTTCGCCGGCGCCGCGCGCGTGCTGGAGGGCCTCAGCGCGGGCGAGTACATGCGGGACCACACCTCCATGATCCGGCGTGAGCCGATCGGGGTATGCGCCCAGGTGACCCCCTGGAACTACCCGATGATGATGGCGATCTGGAAGTTCGCGCCGGCCATCGCGGCGGGCAACACCGTCGTGCTCAAGCCGTCCGACACGACCCCGGCATCCACCGTGCTGCTGGCCGAGATCGCGGCCGAGTTCCTGCCGCCGGGCGTATTCAACGTGATCTGCGGTGACCGCGACACAGGGCGCGAGCTGGTCGTCCACAAGACGCCCAGCATGGTGTCGATCACCGGCTCGGTGCGGGCGGGCATGGAAGTCGCGCGCGCCGCCGCCGACGACCTCAAGCGGGTCCACCTCGAACTGGGCGGCAAGGCGCCCGTGGTGGTCTTCGACGACGCGGACGTCCAGGCCGCGGCGGAGGGGATCGCCGGGGCCGGGTACTTCAACGCCGGGCAAGACTGCACCGCGGCGACCCGCGTGCTGGCCGGCCCCGGCGTGGCCGCGGACCTGACCGCGGCGCTCGGCGAGCAGGCGGGCAACACGACCACCGGAGGGCTGGACGTGCCCGACGCCTACTTCGGCCCGCTGAACAATCCGAACCAGCTGGCGCGGGTGGAGGGCTTCATCGAGCGCAGGCCCGCTCATTCCGAGCTGATCAGCGGCGGGCACCGGGTGGGGGAGCGCGGCTATCTGTACGCCCCCACCGTGGTGGCCGGCCTGCACCAGGACGACGAGATGATCCAGGACGAGATCTTCGGCCCGGTCATCACCGTCCAGCGGTTCAGCGACGAGGACGAAGCGGTCCGGTGGGCGAACGGCGTCCAGTACGGGCTCGCCTCGAGCGTGTGGACTAAGGATCACGGCCGGGCGATGCGGATGGCGAAGCGCCTCGACTTCGGCGCGGTGTGGATCAACACCCATATCCCGATCGTGGCCGAGATGCCGCATGGGGGCTTCAAGCACTCCGGCTACGGCAAGGACCTGTCCATGTACGGCTTCGAGGACTACACCCGCATCAAGCACGTCATGAGCTACATCGGGAACTAGCTCACCAGCGGTCTCATCCCTTGTCCGGGCGCCGCCAGATGTCGCGTTCGTGCATGAGCTCTATCTGGTTGGCCGTGACCTCGCGACGGTACTCCTCGTTCGTGTACGGGACCCGGTCGAGGTAGAGGTTCTTCGGGTAGATCGGCTCTTCGTAGATGAGCTGGTACTGCTCGGTGGTGAGGTCCTTGATCCAGTTGTCCCACTGCGCCCTGGCCCGGAACTTGCGCAGCGCTTCGACATCGACAGTCCCGGCCACCCAGGAGGAGCCTCCGCTGTAGTCGTGCCGGCCGACTACCTGGCCGCGATAGTCGATCACGGCGGAGCCGCCGCCGAACGTGTCGATCGGGATATCCGAATCGGTGTGCAGGTAGTACGTGCCGACGTTGCACGCGATCAGGTAGAAGTTATTGTCGAGCGCACGCGCGCGGTTCTGGATCTCGAACATGCCGTTGCCGACGTGCGGGTGCGGGTACGGGCCGCGGTACACCACCTCGGCGCCGTTCATGGCCAGGCCGCGGGCGTTCTCCGGGTACGAGCCCTCGTTCGCCATCAAGAACCCGAGCCGGCCGATCTCGGTGTCGGCCACCGGGTAGAAGGCGTCAAGGGTGCGGCCGTACAGTTCGATCCACCTGTCCCAGACGTTGTGCGGCGTGACCGACTGCTCGACCGGCAGCAGCGGCACCAGCTTGTGGTGCCGCAGGATGATCTCGCCGCCGGGGTCGAGGATGAAGCCGACGTTGAAGAAGCGGCCAGGAAACTCCGGATGACGGGCTTTGGCCTGACCCATCAGGAAGGCGTTCCACTGGCGGGCCAGCGCGCCGAGCGCGTCGGTCTCCGGTCCCGGGATGTCGATCGCGCACTCGCGCGCGAACTCCTCGTGGTCCAGGTCGAGGACCTCGTCGTTGAAACCCTGCAGGGCGCCTTCCGGAATGGCGATGAGACGTACCGGCAAGTCCATGCTGGACAGCCACGATGCGGCCTTGATGAGGTGCGACAGGTGCTCGATGTTCACGCCGATCTCGTCGCGGCGGCGGATGCCGCGCATCGTGGGCACCAAGCCCACCGCCTGGTACGGCTCGATCATGACCTCATCCCTTCGACGGGCGGACCTAGGCTGAAGTCTGGCACGCGCATCCCCGCGAGGCAGCCCGGGCAGCCGGCTTTTCGCGCGTCGCGGTGAGGGCCGCCGTAGCATGACCGGGACGCGCCGATCATGAGGAGCCTGCCGATGACCGAACCGTCCGCGGCCAGCCTGGCCACCATCGACAGAAAGCGCCTCGCGGCCCTGATCGAACGCGAGCGTTCCGCCTACCGGGCCGACTTCCCCCGCGCGCTGGCGGCGTTCTCGGCCGCAGCGGACCATCTGCTCGGCGGGGTGCCGATGACCTGGATGCGGATGTGGGCTGGCGGTTTTCCGGCGTACCAGGCTGCCGCTTCTGGCGCCAGGCTCACCGACATCGACGGCCACGAATTCATCGATTTCTGCCTCGGTGACACCGGAGCGATGGCCGGGCACTCGCCCGCTGCCGTGCAGGCCGCCGTTTCCCGCAGGTACGGCGAGCTCGGCGGGGCGACCACGATGCTTCCCACCCCGGACGCGGAGTGGGTGGCGGCCGAGCTCGCGCGGCGCTTCGGCGCGTCGCACTGGAGCTTCACGCTGACCGCCACCGACGCCAACCGCTGGGCGATCCGGCTGGCCAGGCAGGTCACCAGGCGACCGAAGATCCTGGTGTTCAGCTACTGCTACCACGGCAGCGTCGACGAGTCGTTCATCGTGGCGACGCCCGCTGGGCCGCGGTCACGAGCAGGCAACGTGGGCGCGCCGGTCGATCCGCGCGAGACCACCCGGGTGGTCGAGTTCAACGACACCGCGGCGCTCGAACGGGAGCTGTCGCACGGCGATGTCGCCGCGGTGCTGATGGAGCCCGCACTGACCAACATCGGCATCGTGCTGCCGCAGACCGGTTACCTGGACGCCGTCCGCCAGCTGACCCGCCAGCACGGCACCCTGCTGATCAACGACGAGACGCACACGTTCAGCGCCGGGCCCGGAGGGTGCACCGCCGCGTGGGGCCTGGAGCCGGACCTGGTGACCGTAGGCAAGTCGATCGGCGGCGGGATTCCGGCGGGCGCTTACGGCCTCACGTCTGAACTGGCTGACCGGATCCTCGCCGACCCGTCGGCCGACATCGAGGACACCGGCGGCGTCGGCGGGACGCTGGCGGGAAACGCCCTGGCGGTCGCGGCCATGCGGGCGACCCTCGGTGAGGTCCTGACCGACCGGGCGTTCGACGGCATGATCGCGGTGGCCACCCGGTTCACCGCGGGCGTGCAGGCCGTCCTGGACAGCCGCCGCCTGCCGTGGAACATCGTCCAGCTCGGTGCCCGCGCCGAGTACCGGTTCTGCCCCGAGCCGCCGCGCACCGGCGGCGACTCGCAAGCCGCTGCCGATACCGAGCTTGATGAGTACATGCACCTGTACACGATCAACCGAGGGGTGCTGATGACGCCGTTCCACAATATGGCGCTGATGTGCCCGGCCACGACCGAAGCCGACGCGGACGCCCACACCGCGGTGTTCGCCGCGGCCGCGGACGAGCTGCTCGGTTAGTT
>JASIGD010000499.1 GCA_030045295.1 Streptosporangiaceae bacterium | reverse complement strand
ACCTCGTCCGGGTTCACGCCCTTGTTGGGCTCCTTGCCGTCAGTCAGCGACTTGACCAGGTCGACCACCGCGGGCATCCGGGTGGACCCGCCGACGAGAACCACGTGGTGGATGTCGTCGATCTTGATGCTGGCGTCCTTGATCACCTGCTGGAACGGGCCCTTGCAGCGGTCGAGCAGGTCGGAGGTCATCCGCTGGAACTCCGCGCGGGTCAGCTTGGCGTCCAGGTGCAGCGGGCCGTCGGCCGAGTGGGAGATATACGGCAGGTTGATCTGCGACTCCGCCGACTGGGAGAGCTCGATCTTGGCCTTCTCCGCGGCCTCACGCAGCCGCTGCAGCGCCATCTTGTCCTTGGACAGGTCGATCCCGTAGCCGTTCTTGAAGTCCTTGACCAGCCAGTCCACGATCCGCTGGTCCCAGTCGTCACCGCCGAGGTGGTTGTCGCCGTTGGTCGCCTTGACCTCGACAACGCCCTCGCCGACCTCCAGCAGGGACACGTCGAAGGTGCCGCCGCCCAGGTCGAAGACGAGGATGGTGGCCTCGTCCTCCTTCTCCAGGTGGTAGGCCAGCGCGGCGGCGGTGGGCTCGTTGATGATACGGAGCACGTTCAGGCCCGCGATCTGGCCGGCCTCCTTGGTGGCCTGGCGCTGCGCGTCGTTGAAGTACGCCGGCACCGTGATCACCGCGTCGGTGATCTTCTCGCCGAGGTAGGCCTCCGCGTCCCTCTTCAGCTTCTGCAGGACGAACGCGCTGATCTGCTGGGGGGTGAACTTCTTGCCGTCGATGTTGATGGACCAGTCGGTACCCATCTGCCGCTTGACCGAACGGACCGTCCGGTCCACGTTGGTCACGGCCTGCCGCTTGGCGACCTCGCCGACCAGTACCTCTGCGTTCTTGGCGAAGGCCACGACCGAAGGAGTCGTTCGTGAGCCCTCGGCATTAGCGATGACCGTGGGCTCTCCGCCCTCCAGGATGGCGACGACTGAGTTGGTCGTCCCCAGGTCAATCCCTACCGCACGTGCCATGAGCAGTCCTTGTGTTGTGTTGAAGTTGAGTAGTTCGGGCTCAAGCTTGCCAGCGGGGACTGCCGCCGTCAAATGACTTGAGTCACTTAGACTCAACTTATCCCGGCCGCCGGCCATTCCCGCCGCCCGACGGAACTTTGCCCGCCGGGGCGATCATCTGCGGCAGGCGCGCACGGCTACGCTTGATCTCCTGCTGTAGAGGAGGTTCGCGTGGTCTTGCGCATGACGGTGGGCCTGGTGCTGACCGTGGCCGCGTTGGCGATCGCCGGGCGCCGTGGCTGGTGGCTGAAGCGGCTGGCGTTCAGCGGGCAGCCCGCACCGGAGCGGGTCGCGACGGTGCGCGCGCACCCCGGCACGGATCTGCGGACGGAGACGAGCGAGGTGCTGGGGCAGCGCAGGCTGCTGAAGTGGACCGTGCCCGGGACGGCCCATTTCCTGACGTTCTGGGGTTTCACGATCTTGCTGCTGACGGTCATCGAGTCCTACGGGCTCTTGTTCGACCGGACGTTCTCCCTGCCCTGGATCGGGCACTGGGCGTTCGTCGGGTTCCTGGAGGACCTGGTGGCGGTGGGGGTGCTGGCCGGGATCATCACCTTCGCGGTGATCCGGCTGCGGAACGACCCCCGCCGGGAAGGCCGCGCCTCGCGGTTCTACGGCTCGCACACCGGCGCGGCGTGGCTCGTGCTGGGGATGATCTTCCTGGTCGTCGCCACGCTGCTGCTGTACCGGGGCGCGCAGATCAACACCGGGGTGTTCGCCTACCCGCACGGCGCGTTCGCCTCTGAGCTGGTGGGGCACTGGCTGGCGCCGCTCGGGTACGGGGCCAACGCCGTGCTGGAGGCGGTCTTCATCCTGGCCCAGGTCGGCGTCGTGATGGTGTTCCTGGTCATCATCGCCTACTCCAAGCACATGCACATCTTCCTGGCCCCGGTGAACGTACTGTTCGGCCGCAAGCCGAACGCGCTGCGCGGGCTGCAGCCGATGCGGTCCGGGGGCAAGGTGCTGGACTTTGAGGAGGCGGACCCGGACACGGACGTGTTCGGCCTGGGCAAGATCGAGGACTTTACCTGGAAGGGCATGCTGGACATGGGCACCTGCACCGAGTGCGGGCGGTGCCAGTCGCAGTGCCCGGCCTGGGCGACCGGCAAGCCGCTGTCGCCCAAGCAGGTCATCTTGGACCTGCGCGACCACGCGTTCGCGAAGGCGCCGTATCTGCTGGCGGGCTCGGACGAGGCCCGGGCGAAGCTGCCCGAGGCCGAGCGGGCCGAGGCGGAGCGCCCGCTGGTGGGCAAGGACGGCGGGGTGATCGACCCGGACGTGATCTGGTCGTGCACCAACTGCGGGGCGTGCGTGGAGGAATGCCCGGTGGACATCGAGCATATCGACCACATCGACGGGATGCGGCGGTACCAGGTGCTGATCGAGTCCGCGTTCCCGGTGGAGGCGGCGGGGATGCTGCGCAACCTGGAGAACAAGGGCGACCCGTGGGGCATGGGCGAGTCCCGGCGGGCCGACTGGATCGGCGAGCTCGACTTCGAGGTCCCCGTCGTCGAGGGGAGGATCCCCGATGATGTGGAGTACCTGTTCTGGGTCGGCTGCGCGGGCGCGCTGGAGGACCGGGCCAAGAAGACCACCAAGGCGATCGCGACGCTGCTGCACGCCGCGGGCGTGAAGTTCGCGGTGCTCGGCCCGGCCGAGACCTGCACCGGCGACCCGGCGCGGCGGATGGGCAATGAGTTCGTGTACTCGATGCTGGCCCAGCAGAATATCGAGACGCTCAACCAGGCGGGCGCGCGCACGATCGTGGCCAGCTGCCCGCACTGCTTCAACACCCTCGCGAACGAGTACCCGCAGCTCG
>JASIGD010000498.1 GCA_030045295.1 Streptosporangiaceae bacterium | reverse complement strand
TCAAGCCCTTGCGAAAACGGTACGGACCCGGGGCAGGCAGGCGGAATGCGGCTAGCCCCCATTCGGTTCCTGGGGTTTCCCCCACCTGATGGCCGGCGAGCCGGCGCGTTGAACCAGGATCAGCGGACCAGAGCCTGGTAGACCAGCTGACGCAGCTGCGCGCGGATCGGGTGGGTGCTGGACGGCAGCAGCTGGGTGAAGAACGAGACCGTCAGGTCAGCTTCCTGGTCGATCCAGAACGCGGTGCTCGCGGCTCCGCCCCACGAGATCTCGCCCGCGGAACAGATCACCTTGCCCGGCACCGGGTCGATGACGACGGCGAAGCCGAGGCCGAAACCGATGCCCCGGAACGGGGACTCGGCGTACAGCGGGCGGCCGAATGTCTCCAGGTCCTGGCCGCGGGGAAGGTGGTTGCGGGTCATGTAGCCGACCGTGCGCGGGCTCAGCAGCCGGGTGCCGTCAAGTTCGCCTGCCGGGCTGTCGGGCCGGTGCAGCAGCATCTGGGTGAAGCGGTGGTAGTCAGCCGCCGTGCAGACCAGGCCGCCTCCGCCGAGGAGGATTACCGGCCGGGTCAGGGCTCCCTTACCCAGGGAATCGGCCCTGGTTGCCTTTCCGTCTGGTCCGGGTGCGTAGAGCGCAGCCAGCCGCCGGGCGGCCTCGGCGTCGGCCCAGAAGGCGGTCTGGGTCATCCCGAGCGGCCCCAGGATCCTGGCGGCCAGGAACTCATCGAGGCGCTGTCCGGAGGCCACCTCGATGACCCGGCCGAGCACGTCGGTGGCCACCGAGTAGTTCCACTCGGTCCCCGGCTGGAACAACAGCGGGAGGGCGGCCCAGATATCGCAGGCCTGCGCCAGGTCCGTACCACGCGGCGCGGACCATTCAAAGCCGGCGGCCCGGTACAGGGCGTCGACCGGGTGCACTCGGTGAAAGCCGTAGGTGAGCCCGGCGGTGTGCGTGAGCAGGTGCCAGATCCGCACCGGCTCGACGGCCGGGACCGTTACCTGCCGCAGGTCGGAGCCGCCGGCGTAGACGCGGACGTCGGCGAAGGACGGGATGAAGGCGCTCACCGGATCGGTGAGGGCGAGCTTGCCCTCCTCGTAGAGGACCATCGCGGCGACCGAGGTGATCGGCTTGGTCATCGAGTAGATCCGCCACACGGTGTCGTCCGTCACCGGCAGGCCGGCCTCCAGGTCACGGGACCCGCAGCGGGCTACGTGCGCCAGGCGGCCGTGCCTGCTCACGGTGAGCAGCCAGCCCGGCAGCCGGCCGTCTTCGACGTAACGGGCGAAGAACGTGTCCAGACGCTGCAGCCGCTCAGGGTCCAGGCCCGCCTCCGCGGCGTCCACCTCGATCTTGAGCCCGCTCACGGTCACCGCCTGCCGTCACCGATCCTCTGTTCGCGGCGCTGACCGCCGGCCCGCGCCGCAGGACCACGATACTGCGCGCGGACCTGTTCGCTCGGCGCCCGCCGCCGCACCAAGCACGCTCCGCCATGCACGCCGCACGATGCACGCTCCGCGATGCACGCTCCGCGAAGCGCGCCGGAGCCCGTCGCCTGTCAGGACGCGTCGGCGGCCTCCTGGCGGGCCGGGCTGCATAATGGCGGGATGACCGAGCCCGACATCGCGATCAGGCCCGTCGGAGAGGGCGATCGCCCGATGCTCGCGTGGCTCGTCGCCAAGCTCTGGGGATCGGAGGTCGTCGCGGTCCACGGCACCAGCTTCCGGCCCGCCGAGCTGGGCGGCTTCATCGCCGAACGGTCGCGCCGGGTGACCGGATTGCTCACCTACCAGCTTCGCGGGGACACGCTGGAGATCGTCACGCTCAACGCCCTCGACCGCCGGGTCGGGATCGGAACCCTGCTCATCGAGGCCGCGGTCGGCCAGGCGCGGCATTCCGGCTGCCGCCAGATCCGGCTCACCACGACCAACGACAACATCGACGCGCTCCGCTTCTACCAGCGCCGCGGCTTCCGCCTGGCTGAACTGCGGCCCGGCGCGGTCGACGCGGCACGGCGGGAAAAGCCCGAGATCCCCCGGGTGGGCGACTACAGCATCCCGCTCCGCGACGAGATCGACCTCACGCTGAGCGTGTAAAACGTCAAGGCCGGTTACGCCGCCGCGCCCTTCACCAGCCGGCCGCCCGTCCAGACCGCCGTGACGCGGCCCGGGTCGGCGAGCACGCTGATGTCGGCGAGCGGATCGGCATCCAGGGTGATTACGTCGGCGTCGTAGCCCTCGGCCAGCCGGCCGCTGCGCGGCGCCTGCGGTCCCAGGGTGAGGGGACCGGACGCGGTGGCTGCCTCTATCGCCTCGAGCGCAGACATGCCCAGCTTCACCAGGTAGCCGGGCTCTGACCCGTTCTGGCCCCATGAGTTCGGCAGGTCGGAGCCGGTCAAGCCGATGTCGGTGCCCATGGCGATGGTGACCCCGTGCTCGTAGGCGCGCGTCACCGCCTGCGCGTGGGTGTCCGCGATCGCCTCGAGCTTGGCGAGCGCGTAGTCAGGCACCGCGCCCTTGTTCGCCAGCATGTCCTCGACGATCGTCCTGGTCGGGACCAGGATCGTGCCGGATTCGCGCATCGCGTCACAGCATTCGTCGTCGAGGTAGGTGCCGTGCTCGATGGTGCGCACGCCGGCCCGCAGGGCCGCCATGATCCCCGGCTTGCCGTGGCAGTGCGCCGCGACCACCCGGTCGGCGAGCGCGGCGACCTCCACGATGGCGCGCAGCTCCGCCACGGTGAACTGCTGGTGGATCGGGTCGTCGAGCTCGGAGAGCACGCCCCCGGACGCGCATACCTTGATCACCTTGGCGTTGCGTCTGAGCTGCTCTCGAACGGCTTTAGCGCAGTCGTCGGGCCCGTCGGCCAGGCGCATCATGCCCGTCTGCCTGGCCCAGTCCTGGGCCCAGTCCAGCGGGAAGGAATGCAGGTCGCCGTGGCCGCCGGTGGTGCTGAGGAGGGCGCCCGCGGCGTAGACGGCCGGACCGTCCAGGATGCCTTCAGCCACGACCCGGGCCAGGTGGACGCCGAGGCCGCCGACTTCGCGCACCGAGGTGATGCCCGCGTCGAGCGCGGCGCGCAGATCCCGCGCGGAACGGACAGCGCGCAGCGGCTCGGGCTCCAACGGAAGCTGCCCCAGGTTAAGGGTCCTGGTGCCGAGGAAGTGCCCGTGGCAGTCCCACATCCCGGGCATGACCGTGGTGACCCGCGAGACCGGGACGCCTGGTGTCTGCGGTGCTGTCGCGGCCGGGCCGGCGTAGCTGATCCGGGATCCGTCCATCAGGATCACCCCGCCGCGGACGGGATCGCCGCGCCCGGGAATGAGCAGCTCAGCCTCGATCCTGTGCATTAATGCTCCCCTCGCTTGGCCGTCTGGACGCCAGACAGGCGGCAGACCCAGCGGATCGGACTACGGCCGACCCGGACCATTTTTTCACCGACAGTATCGACGTGAATGCTGTCACGATCATCGGTGATGCGCTATACAGGACATACGACTGTCTGGCCACCGGGAAGCGAGATGCTGCCAAACGACAGGACCCAGCCTGCCGCGCGAGACAAGCCGAGCTGGCCTGCCCGGATCCTGGGGGCACTCCGCCGGGCGCCGACGTGGCTGAAGGTGGTCGTGGTCGCCGTCGCCGTGCTGTTCTTCCCGGTGACGTTGGGCCTGATCGTCCTCGCCGCCCTGGTCTTCGCGGTCTTCTCGGTCATCCAGGGACGGCGGACCGTGGGCGCCTCCGCGTCGGTCGCGGTCTGGGGCGTAGCCGTGTTCTCCGCCTTTGCCAGCGGAGACCGGGCCTGGTTGTACTCTCTCCTGCTGCTGCCCGTCGTCGTAGCCTTCGCCGCGCACGCCAGGCCGCTGGCCCGCTGGTTCGTGCCGTGCCGCACCGTGGCCTGGGTCCTGCTGTGGTCCGTGCCGGTCGGCGTCATCGCGCTTCGGATATGGCCGAACCAGCCGTATATCGGCACGATCGCCGCGTGGCTGCTCGCCGTGGCCGTACTGGGCTGGCGGGTCGCCAAGGGCGTGCAGGAAGCCCGCATGTACGGCCAGGATCAGGCCGGGATCGCGGACCGCCGGGGGACCGGGACCACGGCCGGCCCCGCGCCCGGAGCGCCGGCCGCCGCGAACCCGGCAGCGCATCCCGGCGGGCGGTTCGCCGGGCAGCCCGGTGCTCCC
>JASIGD010000058.1 GCA_030045295.1 Streptosporangiaceae bacterium | reverse complement strand
TCGCCGCCGATCATCAGGCAGTAGCCCCGGTCCAGGCCCCACACGCCGCCGCTGGTGCCGCAGTCGATGTAGTGCAGGCCGTCCCGCTGGAGGTCTTTGGCGCGGGTGATGTCGTCGCGGTAGTACGAGTTTCCGCCGTCGATCACGATGTCATCCGGGTCGAGCAGCGGCCGCAGCTCAGTCAGGGTCGGCTCGACGACCCCGGCCGGGATCATGATCCAGATGTTCCGCGGCTTGTCCAGCTTGGCCACGAAGTCGGGGTAGGTTTCCGCGCCTACCGCGCCCTCGGCCTCCAGCGACTTGACCACGTCGGGATCGCGGTCGTAGCCGACGCAGCGGTGGCCGTCGCGCAGCAGCCGGCGGACGAGGTTAGCGCCCATCCGGCCGAGTCCTATCATGCCGAGCTGCATCGGCCTGTCAGTTGGCATGGCTGTCAGTCCTCCCTGGTGTCAGCGCGCCTTGAGCTCGCGGTACCTGCGGATAAGCGCGTTAGTGGACGAGTCGTGGTCAAGCGCTGGTTCCGCGGCGCTGGTCAGCTCGGGGATGATCTTCACCGCGAGCACCTTCCCCAGCTCCACTCCCCACTGGTCGAACGAATCGATGTCCCAGATGGCTCCCTGGGTGAAGACGCTGTGCTCGTAGAGCGCTACCAGCGTGCCGAGCAGCCGCGGCGTGAGGATCTCGGCGAGCAGCACGTTGCTCGGCCGGTTGCCTTCCATCACGCGGTGCGGCACCACGTGCTCCGGCGTGCCCTCGGCGCGGACCTCCGCCTCGGTCTTGCCGAACGCCAGCGCCTGTGCCTGCGCGAACACGTTGGAGGACAGGATGTCGTGATGGTCGCCGAGCGGGTTCAGCGTCTTGCCGAAGCCGATCAGGTCCACCGGGATCATCGTGGTCCCCTGGTGGATGAGCTGGTAGAAGCTGTGCTGGCCGTTGGTGCCGGGCTCGCCCCAGAAGACCGCGCCGGTGTCGTAGTCCACCCTGTCCCCGGCCAGCGTGACGTGCTTGCCGTTGGACTCCATGGTGAGCTGCTGCAGGTAGGCGGGGAACCGCTTCAGGTACTGCTCGTACGGCATGACGCCGTACGTCTGCAGGCCGAAGAAGTCGCGGTACCAGACCGCGAGCAGGCCCATCAGCACGGGCAGGTTCCGCTCCAGCGGGGCGGTACGGAAGTGCTCGTCCATCTCGTGGAACCCGGCCAGCATCTCGCCGAACCGCTCCGGCCCGATCGCCACCATCGTGGACAGGCCGATCGCCGAGTCCATCGAGTACCGGCCCCCGACCCAGTCCCAGAACTCGAACATGTTCGCCACGTCGATGCCGAACTTCGCGACCCGCTCGGCGTTCGTGGACACCGCGACGAAGTGCTTGGCCACGGCCGCCTCGCTGCCGAGCTCGCCGACGATCCAGTCCCGTGCCGAGGTGGCGTTGGTCAGCGTCTCCAGCGTGCCGAACGTCTTGGACGAGATGATGAACAGCGTCTCATCCGCGCTCAGGTCGCGGGTGGCCTCGACGAAGTCGGTCGAGTCCACGTTGGACACGAACCGGAACGTGATGTCCCGCGCCGTGTAGTACCGCAGCGCCTCGTACGCCATTACCGGGCCCAGGTCGGAGCCGCCGATCCCGACGTTGATGACGTTCCGGATCGGCTTGCCGGTGTAACCCTTCCAGTCCCCGGACCTGACCCGGTTCGCGAAGTCCGCCATCCGGCCCAGCACCTCGTGGACCTGCCGGACCACGTCGGTGCCGTCCACGACCAGCGACTCTGACGCCGGCATGCGGAGCGCGACGTGCAGCACCGGGCGGTCTTCTGACACGTTGATGCGGTCGCCGCGGAACATCGCCGCCCGCCGTTCCGGCACCCCGGATTCCTCAGCCAGCTCGACCAGCAGCCGCATGGTCTCGTCGGTGACCCGGTTCTTGGAGTAGTCCAGGTACAGCCCTGCCGCCTCCGCGCGCAGCCGCTCGCCTCGTCCCGGATCCGCGGCGAACAGCTCCCGCAGGTGGCGCCCGGCGATCTCCGCGTGGTGCCGCTTGAGCGCCTGCCACGCCTTACGCTCCGGCAGAGGTGTGACCGCCATGTGCCGCCTCCTCGCGTCGTACGTACCCCAGGGCATAGTTTCATGCCCGCCGTCCGTGCCCCCGCCCAAGGCCGGCTAACCCGAGTTCCGCGACATCAGCTCGGCGGCCCGGTCGGGCACGTACGCCTGCATGTTCCGCGGCGTGCGCACGTAGCCCAGGGACGGCGGCCTGGCCGGGATCTTTACCGACGGCGGCTTGACCTTGGTGTACGGGACGGTGCTGAGCAGGTGGGAGATCATGTTGATCCGCGCGCTGCGCTTGTCGTCGCTCTCCAGCACGTGCCACGGCGCCTCCGGGATGTCGGTGTGCACGAGCATCTCGTCCTTGGCCCGTGAGTAGTCCTCCCACCTGGTGATCGACTCCAGGTCCATCGGCGACAGCTTCCAGCGGCGCATGGGATCGTCCAGCCGGCCGCGGAAACGGCGCTCTTGCTCTTCGTCGCTGACCGAGAACCAGTACTTACGCAGCAAGATCCCGTCCTCGACCAGCAGCCGCTCCAAGATCGGGCACTGGTGCAGGAACCGGCTGTACTCCTCCGCCGTGCAAAAACCCATGACGCGCTCCACGCCCGCCCGGTTGTACCAGCTGCGGTCGAACAAGACCAGCTCGCCCGCGGCGGGCAGCTGGTCGACGTACCGCTGGAAATACCACTGGGTGCGCTCCCGTTCGGTCGGCGCGGGCAAGGCCGCGATCCGGGCGACCCGCGGGTTCAGGTACTCGGCGACCCGCTTGATCGTGCCGCCCTTGCCGGCCGCGTCCCGGCCCTCGAAGATGACCACGATCCTGGCGCCCGCCGAGCGCATCCACTCCTGCATCTTCACCAGCTCGCCCTGCAGCCGGAACAGTTCGGCCTCGTAGACCCGGCGGGGCAGCTTCTGCGTGCCATCCAGCATCCGGGACGGCTTCTTGGCGTGATCCTTGTCCTTGCCTGGCACTGTGGTGTTCTCCCTGATTGGCCGGCCGCCCGCCCTGTTAGCATGGCCGGCGTGGGTGACGATGAGCTTAACCGCAAGTATGAGACGGTCAACATCTACCGCCGGGGCGCGGGGGCCAAGATCGAGCTGAACCGTCCCGAGACCAGGAACGCGTGGAACGATCAGTTCTCCCAGGACCTGCTCGCGGCGCTCCGGGGGGTCACCGACGATCCGGGGATCCGGGCGGTCCTTGTCACCGGCGCCGGGCGTTCGTTTTCCAGCGGCGCCGACCTGAAGGAGGCCGCCGCGCGGGCCGAAAGCGGCGAGCCGAGGGACGTGTACCGGGTACTGACCGAGCGGTACCACCCGCTGATCACCGGCGTCCGCCGGATGCCCAAGCCGGTCATAGCGGCGGTCAACGGTGCGGCCGCCGGGATCGGGCTGTCACTCGCGCTGGCCTGCGACCTGGTCGTCGCGGCCGAGTCGGCGTTCTTCCAGCTCGCGTTCGTCAACATCGGGCTGGTCCCGGACGGCGGCTCGTCGCTGCTCGTGCCGTC
>JASIGD010000497.1 GCA_030045295.1 Streptosporangiaceae bacterium | reverse complement strand
CGTGGCAGCAAGGGCGCACTCGCGGGCAGCTGCGGTCACGACCCGGGCGGCCGGGCCAGCGGCTCGAAGGCGGGCGGGGAAGCAGGACCGGGCACCAGTGGGCTCCTCCCCAAGACGGCACCGACCAGACCCGCGCCGACCTGCGGGCGCACCGACCGGCCGGGCAGGCAGGGTCACGCTCAGCCAGGCCAGGTATCCGGGCGCGGCCCGGCATCAGGCCGATACCGGGCACGGCCTGACCCGGCCACGCGGGCGCGCCGGTCTCCGGTGAGCTGCCACGCGGGCGCGCAATCCCCGGTGAGCCGCTACGCGGCCATTTCGATCTTGCGCGGGCGGCCACGAGGTCGCTTGCGCGGCACGATCGCGCCGCGCAGCAGCAGCTCACCGCCCCACACCCCCCAGGGCTCCCGGCGCTCCAGCGCCCCGGCCAGGCAGGCGATCCTGGCCCGGCATCCCCGGCACATGGCCTTGGCCTGCTCCACATCGGCCGGGGACTCGGCGAAGAACAGCTCCGGGTCCTGCGTGCAGGGAAGATCAAGCCCCAACCCCGTCGTGTCCGTCGGGCCGGCGGTGGCATCGCGCCACTGCATCGGTGCTACTCCCATTTCGTTCCCCGCTATCGGCTGCCGCTCACCCATCCACCGGTGACGCGCTGATCAGCACCTGGCATCTGATGCGGCCGGGTAGGCCGTCGGCCGCCGCCTGCGCAGCGCCCGGCGCGCGGCGCGGATCGGAGCGGTCAGCGTCGAGGCGACCTGAGCAAGCTCCGCGGCGAACTGGCCCAGCTGGGCATCAGCCGCGCGGAGCTCGGCCGGGGTCTTGCCGCGTTCGGCCTGGTAGATGTCGTAGTAGAAGTTGACCATCATCGCCTCCTCGGCGATCGTCGGCCGGCGGTGGTGAGTATGGCAGGCCCGCCGGCGCCCCGTATATCAGTGCAGACGTCGCCGGCCCGCCAAACTCACCGCCGTCCCGTCATGAGTCCCCGTTTGTGCAGTCCCCGTTTGTGCGGCGAACGCCCCGGCCTCAGCTAGACAGGCAATCGCTGACACTAGCCAGAATCGCGCTAAGACCGGGGCTGCCGCATCGGGCAGATGCCGTAGATCTGCCGTCCCCGCCGCCTTAGGCTCGCGGCTAAGGCGTTCAGTAATCCGCGGGTTCGGCCGCGCCGCGAAGTTCCGCCGCCCGGCGCCACGCCTCGACCATCCGGCGTTCTGCCTTCTGCTCGAGCCGCCTGGCCCGGCGCAGCGTGCGCAGTCTGCGTGAGTACCGCAGTTGCTCCACCTCTGCCATGGTGCGGCGAGTTCGCTCCCTCGCGAGCTGTTCTGTGCGCATGCTAACCACTCCGTTGTGTGCATTGTGTGCGTTCGGTGTCCCGCGGCGGCCCTGGTTGACCGCGCGGCCTGGCTGGTTAGGTGGCCGAGCTAAGCGGCCACTTCGGTCTTGCGCGGGCGTCCGCGAGGACGCTTGCGCGGCACGATCGCGCCGCGCATCAGCAGTTCGCCGCCCCAGACACCCCAGGGCTCCCTGCGCTCCAGCGCGCCGGTCAAGCAGGCGATCCTGGCCCGGCATCCCCGGCACATGGCCTTGGCCTGCTCCAGATCAGCCGGGGACTCGGCGAAGAACAGCTCCGGGTCCTGGGTGCACGGAAGATCGAGCCCTACTGGGAGCGCGGTCGCCGGGCCGGCCACCACGAACTGGATCTGCCTGACGTCTGGCTCCTGTCGCGCGTCGAGTCTGGACGCCTCGAACTTCGTCGCGTCCAGCCCGCCGACGGTGGCTTCGCGCCACTGCATCGGTGCCATCCCCTCTCGCTTACCGGTCCTGGTAACTCATCACGCGATTTCTCGCCCGTTCCTGGGACCTAAGCCCAAATAACTAGGCCGCGGACCCTGTGTGCGGGTCCGCGGCCTCAAGGGGATCTTGGCCGGCCTTTCTAGGCCGATTCCCTATATGGAGGCGGACCCGATGCGCCCTCGCCAACGACGACGACGCTGGTCATGGAGTTGTGGATATTCGTCTGGCCGAGCTGCATAGCCGAGACCGTCAGCGTGACCTTGTCCCGGACACGCGGAGCCGGACGCGCGGCGGGGACGCACGGCCCGGTACCGCCGCCGGCACCCGACACACCTGTCCCCGGGAAGCTGACGCGCAGGCCGAAGGCACCCGGACGCGACGGCCACTGCACCGCCGACAAGACGCCAGAGTTGATGTTGGTCACGTTGGGCACCTCCCTCCAGGAGCATCGACAACTAGCCCACGGACATGTTGGCAGCCTATGGGCTCCCCTCCCACGGGGCAACACTTTTTTGACCTGGGATTTCCGGCCGGGAATTCACTCTGCTGGCGGGCCGGTGCGGATCAGGCCCTCCTGCACGACCGACACCACGAGCCTGCCTTCGGCGGTGAACACCTCGCCGCGGGCCAGGCCCCGGCCGCCGTATGCCACCGGGGACTCCTGCGCGTACAGCAGCCACTGGTCGGCCCGGAACGGCCGGTGGAACCATATGGCATGATCCAGGCTGGCGCCCGTCGTGCGGCCGTCCAGCCAGGACAGGCCGTGCCCGAGCAGCACCGTGTCGAGCAGCGTCATGTCCGAGGCGTAGGTCATCAGGCACGCGTGCAGCAGCGGGTCGTCGGACAGGTCTCCGTTCACCCGCAGCCAGACCAGGCTCCTGGTGGTCCGCAGCGAAGGATCACGTGCCGCCTCCAGCGGCACCGGGCCGACCGAGCGCAGATCGAAGGGATTGTCGTACAACGCCGGGTACGTCTCGCCCAAGATCCGGGCCAGCCGGTCCGGCGTCCGCTCGACCATTTCCGGCGGCGGCACGTCAGGCATGGGGTCGGCGTGCTCAGGTCCGGGTTCGGCCCGGTGGAACGACGCGGACAGGGTGAAGATCGTACGGCCGTGCTGGATCGCGGACACCCGGCGGGTGGTGAAGGACCGCCCGTCGCGCACTCGGTCGACCGTGTACACGATCGGCACAGAAGGATCGCCCGGCCTGATGAAGTAGGCGTGCAGAGAATGCACGGGCCGGTCCTCGGGCACGGTCCGGCCGGCCGCGACCAGCGCCTGCCCGGCTACCTGGCCGCCGAAGACCCGCTGCCTGCGCTCATCCGGGCTGCGGCCGCGGAAGATGTTGACCTCGACCTGCTCCAGGTCGAGCAGGTCGAGGAGCTTTTCGAGCGCCGTGGCCATAGCCCACCCGCCTCCTCATCCCTCTTCTCCTACGTAGCGTCCTCACCGCCCTGGCCGGCCCAGGCGCAGGTCGTCGAGGAACCGCGACCGCTGCCGGGCGGTACTGCTGACCCGTGAGCCGCGGCTCCCTGGAGCGCGGGACCAGGACAGGTACAGACGTTCGCGCGCCCTGGTCACCGCCACATACAGTAGCCGTCTTTCCTCCTCGACGGCGGCCGGCGTCCTGGCGTGCACGATCGGCATCAGCCCCTCGACCAGCCCGGGCAGCAGCACCGCGTCCCACTCCAGCCCCTTGGCCGCGTGCATCGACGCCAGCGTGACGCCGTCGACGGCCGGCGCGTGCCCCAGTTCGGCCCGCAGGGTGAGTTCCGCCGAGAAGTCGGCCAGGCCGGCTTCCGGCCGCGTTGCGTGCATGTCGTCCGCCAGCTGGGCGATCGCGGCGAGCGACTCCCAGCGTTCCCGCGCCGCCGCGCCGCCCGCGGGCGCGGCAGCGGTAAACCCCAGGCCGGTCAGTACGTGCCGGACCGAGGCTGGCAGCGCGTCGGCGCCCGCCGGGCCGACCGCGGTCCCGATCGCAGTGCCGGCCGCTGCGGC
>JASIGD010000496.1 GCA_030045295.1 Streptosporangiaceae bacterium | reverse complement strand
CGTCCGAGCTGGGCCTCAGCGACAAGGACGCCGCCCGGGCGGTCCGCCAGTCGGACGCGGCGCGGGCCAGCTACCTCAAGCGCGTCCACGGCATCGGCGAGGAATCCAGCACCGACTACGACGTGGTGATCAACACCGAGCGGCTGAGCACCGAGGCCGCGGCCGGCCTCATCGCCGGCCTGGCCCGGGCGCCCGCGGCAGGCCCTGAAGCCCAGCCGCCATCGAGCGGAACAGCGGGTCGGTGAACGCCCCCTGTCACTAGCCAGCGTGCAGCCGGTCGGCTGGCAGCCCGTCTGGGTCCTGGTGACGGGCGGGGTCACGATCGGCATACGCGCTGCACTAGGTCCTGCCAGCTGTGCGCGACCCGTTCGGCGGCCGAAGGGGCGGCACCGGTGAGATCGGACGCGGACAGGTAGAGCAGCAGGGGGCCGTCCAGGGCCGCGGTGAGCTGGACGGTCAGCATGTCGAGGTCGGCGTCGCCGAGGTTCATCTGCTCGAGCAGGATCCGGATGTGCATCCGGGACAGCGGGGTGTGTGATCCGGCTGGGATGGGCTGGTGGCCGTCCAGGGCGGCGCGGGCGATGTCGCGGTGCGCGATCAGGAAACCGGTCCGGGCCCGGCCGTAGGCGATCAGCCGGTCCAGCGGGGAGGCGCCCGGACCCAGCGGCGGGGGCCCGCCCAGGATCTCCTGCTGGAAGGCCCGCTCGTCGTCGTCCAGGAGCGCGGCGAAGATCCCGGCGCGGGTGCCGAACCGGCGGAACACCGTTCCCTTGCCCAGGCCCGCGCGTTCGGCCAGCGCGTCCATGGTCAGCTTGTCCGGACCCTGCTCGGCGAGCATCTGCCGGGCGGTGGTCAGCAGGTGCCGCCGGTTGCGGGCAGCGTCGGCGCGCTCGGCGTGCGGCGCCCCCCAGGGCAAGACGGGCCGGTCCACGGGACCCACCTTACGGCCGGAATACTAATCGGGGTAAAGTCCGATTTGGGCTGGTGCACTCACCTCACCAGTGCAGGAGGAAGACATGCGAATCTCGGTGAAGGCACGGCACCTGCCGCCCCGCATCGCCGCCGGTGCGTTCATCCTCAACGCTGGCATCGGCAAACTGTCGGCCGATGAGGAGACCGCCGCCCGGCTGCACGCGATGGCCGCGGGGACGTACCCGTTCCTGAAGAAGCTCAAGCCCGCGGATTTCGCCCGGCTTCTCGCAGTGGCCGAGATCACGCTCGGCTCGGCGCTGCTGCTGCCTGTCATCCCAGCGGCCGTCGCGGGCGCGGGGCTTGCGGCATTCTCCGGCGGCCTGCTCGGCCTGTACGCTAGGACGCCCGGCATGCGCAGGGAGCGCAGCCCTTTCCCGAGCCGGCAGGGGACCCCCCTGGCCAAGGACGTCTGGATGGCCGGCATCGGCCTCGGCCTGGTCATCGACGACCTCACCGACCGCACCGGAAAAGGCGCCTCGAGGTGAGACAAAGGGGGAGAGCGCGACGGCATCGTCAGGACAGTTGACCTTATCGGCGTTGCGGGCGCTGCTGCAGGACGGGGAAGGCCGCCGGCGTCTTCCACGGCGGTAGAGGAGCGTCCCGGTATCCGGGCGTGCCAGTCGCGGGGGGTGCGGATCCAGGTAATGGCTGTCGCCGCTGCTCTGGCGGGGCTGAGACGACCATCGTGGCTGCCGACCGCCGGTGGGTCGTCATGGGTGCCGCGCTGGCGGCAGTGACGGTCCTGGGATGGCGCAGGCGCATTTCGCCGTGGGGAGCCTGGATGCGCGGGCCGCGTTGGGGCTGCACGGTCAACGATGGCCGTTGTGCTTGAAACCGGTCATGGGACCGGCAGGCCGGTGCGCGGCGGCGCCTGGCAGCGCACAAGAGCTAGCTGAGCGCTGATTGGGTCTTTGGCGTTCTGCGGCGCCGCAGGCGCCGCCTTGATCTCTATTTACGCCCCTATTCGGCACGCGCCGCAGTGGCAGCGTGTCCTGTCCCGGTAGGCGCCTGACAGCCACAGCGGCACCGTGTCCTCCGTCGGTGGATGCGCAGCAGTCGTCCGCCAACAGATCCGCGACACATTGGGGGCGTAGGCTGCTGTACGCGCGCACCAGGTCACCGGGGCTCTTGCGTCCCGCGGCACCGGATGCGCGCGGACCGTCCATCCGATCAGAGCGAGGAGATCAGAAATGGCTGATCCCACCATTGTTCTCATCCACGGCGCGTTCGCTGACGCATCCGGCTTCCGTGGCCTGTATAACGAGCTCCTCGGCGAAGACGTGACGGTCGTCGCTCCGCCGAACCCGCTACGCGGCCTAACCGGCGGCGACGGTAACTACCTCAAGGCCGTGATTGCTGAGATCAACGGGCCGGTCCTGCTGGTCGGTCATTCCTACGGCGGTTCGGTCATCACAGCGGCCGGGACAGCTGACAACGTCGTCGGCCTCGTCTATATCTCCGGTTTCGCTCCGGACGAGGGCGAGAACCTGGCCGACCTGCAGTCGAAGTTCCCCGCGCCGGGGGCCATCCCCTACTTCAGGCAGCACCCGTTGCCTGACGGCGGCAACGAGTTCACGCTCGCGCCTGAGGGTTTTCACGAGTCATTCTGCGCCGACATCCCGGCCGACGACGCCGCGTTCTACGCGATCACCCAGCGACCTCTCGCCGGTGTTGCGCTCACCGAGGCCGCGCCGACCCCGGCGTGGCGCAGCC
This sequence comes from Streptosporangiaceae bacterium, assembly GCA_030045295.1. Next base: position 7,858 of record JASIGD010000496.1, on the reverse strand, counting down.
GCCCATCCTGGGCGGTGTTCGGGACCGCCGACAGGTGCATTGACCCCGGCGTCCACCGCTTCAGCTACGACCGCATGGGCGCGACGGCGACCGAGATCGAAGGGGCTTCGCACGTGGTCATGATCTCCCACCCCAAGGAAGTCGCGCAGGTCGTCATGACCGCAGTCCGCACCCTGCGCTAATACAGGTCGCGGTCGTGTGCAGGCGCCGGTCGACGAATTGACAGCGCGCTGACGGATCCACGCTCTTCCCGTCGTCGCCAGATCGGTGCGTTCAGCTTCCGACCGCGCCCGCTTGGGTTCCTGACAGGTCGCAAGTGGCCTTCTACCTGGCGCGCTCGGAACGGCGCTGACCCTCGATCGCGTGGCAGCAGCGGTCCGGCTTGTGCGTTGGCGGGTTCCAACTCGTGCTTCTTGCGGTGACAGTCACGCTTGATGCTAAAGGGGCGGGCACGTACACTCACCGGGCCATCCCCGGATCTGATTCCCAACCTCGACTCTTGCACCTGATGGGCCGAGCGGTAACGTTCCCGGAACGGTCCGGGCCTAGCGTGTGCCCCATGAAGCAGGCGCAGACACCGGTGCCGGCAGCGGTAGTGGGCCGCCGCTTCCGCCTGGCGTCACCCGCGACCGCGCTGGTCGCGGGCGGCCTGCTGCTGGCCCTGCTGATCGCTGACTTGCCCCTGGCCAGGCTCGCGCACCAGAGCGTGAACTCCGGTGGCGGCTCCCTGCCGGTCTGGGTCTCGGCCGGGTTCGCGGTGGTGGGTTTGGTGGTGGCGTGGCGGAAACCGCGTAACCCGCTGGGCTGGGTCATCCTGGCCATGGCGGGGTGCCTCGTGCTCAGCCAGGATGCCAGCTTCTACATGGTGGCCGACTACCGGCTTCATCACGGCGGGCTGCCGCTGGGCTGGGTGGCGCTGTTCGCGCAGCCCGGCTGGGCTCCCGGGCTGGTGCTTTTGGCGCTGGTGTTCCTGCTGTTTCCCGATGGTCGGCCGCCGTCGCCGCGCTGGCGGTGGGTGCTGTGGGTCACTATGGCCGTGGGCACGGTGTGGATCGCCAGCACGTTCGCCTTGACGGTGAGTGCCATCATCGACCACCGCCTGCAGGTCGATCCCGCCGGGAACCTCGCGGTCTTGGACAACGGCCCCCGTAACGCGGCGTGGTGGAACGCAGTGACGCTCGTGGCCTCCCTCGTGGCGGCGGTGAGCTGGCTGGCCTCGCTCGGCAGCCAGGTGCTCAGCTACCGCCGCTCCTTCGGGGAACGCCGCCAGCAGCTCAAGTGGCTGCTGACCGGATCGGCAATCACCGGCGTATGCCTCGGGATCTCCTTCTCCACCCCACACCCGGCCGGTTCGGTGAACGTCGTCAGCGCCATCGTCCTCGCCGGGTTCCTTGCGCTCCCGCTGAGCATCGGCGTGGCCATCTTGAAGTACCGGCTGTTCGACATCGACCGGGTCGTGTCCCGGACGCTGGCCTACGCGATCGTGACGGGCCTGCTGGTCGGGACCTACGCGGGGATCGTGCTGCTGGCCACCCACGTAGTATCGATCAAGACGCCGGTCGCGGTGGCCGTCTCGACCCTGGCCGCGGCGGCGCTGTTCAATCCGCTGCGGCACCGGGTGCAGCGAGCGGTGGACCGGCGGTTCAACCGGGCCCGGTACGACGCGGACCGCACCGTGGCGGCATTCGCGGCCCGCCTCAACGACGCGGTGGAGCTGGACTCGATCCGGGCCGACCTAGCGAATACCGCGTGCCAAGCCCTGGAACCGGCCCACGTCTCGGTATGGATAAACGACCGCGGGTAACGCTGGTTTTTGCCGTCCCGCTTTCCTCGTTCTTTTTGTCCGGCCGCCAGGATCCTTGGAACCGATGCCTAGGTGCCTTCCACCGCCCGCACCAGCCGCGGCCCCGGGGCATGCTCGCGCGCCCAGGCCCGCAGCATCGCGTAGCCCCGCGGGACGGCCCTGACGGTGATCGTGGCCGCCTTCCGGCCCAGATGGTCAACCAAGCAGGCCGTATGTGTGACTGGCTGCCGACGCTGTATATCCTGCCGACCTGGCGGGCTGCGCCTCTCGACCGGATCGCCTTCGAGGGCCTGACTCAAGACTTTGGTCGATGACGACATCGTCTGGCACGCCGGAGGATCCAACCAGCTCGCCGGCGACTACCGCGGCTTCCAGGAGATCCTGGGCTTCTTCGGCAAAGTGATGGAGCTGACCGGTGGGACCTTCCGTATAGAGGTCCACGACGTCCTGGCCAACGACACGCACGGCGTCGTGCTGGCGACCTTCCATGCCGAGCGGGACGGGCAGACGGTGGCGCTCCGGGCGGCCGACATCTGGCATCTCGCAGACGGTAAGGCTACGGAACACTGGTCATTCTTTGAGGACCAGGCCGCCGTTGACAAGCTCTTCAGCTGACCCGCGCGGCCACGGCTGGGCTTGCACTGGTCGGCTCTGGACTGGCAGGCCGGGATGCTGGCCGTGACGCAGCGTGAGGCAGATCGAGGATCGTGATACCTCGTCGGGTCACTGGGCCCGGCGCACGGATCTCGTGGCAGGACCCTGATAGATCGCTTCTGCCAGGTGATCTGCGGCAGTGGCCCGTGTTCGGCCATTTTGGTGCGACGTTTCCGCCGTCGGATGATGCGCAACACGCACGTGTGCCTTGCTCGGCCGCGGCGTTGTCTGCCAGCCTGAATGATGCCGGGAGGGGCTCGGCAGAGCCACTAACCCGCGCCACTCTCTGAGGCGGTCGACGCGAAAGGAACGGCACCCATGCCTAACGAGCGAGCAGGCGACCCAGGCAACCGGGCCAGCGCGATCGCCGACCCCGGCGAGGCGGCAGGTCTCGGCTCAGTGGATAGCCGCCACCTTCTGCTGGTCGGCGCGGGGCCTGGCCTTGGGCTGGCCGTGGCACGTCGCTTCGCCGTGGGCGGCTACCGGGTCACCCTGGTGGCGCGAAGCACGGACGGCCTCGCAGGCCTCGCGGGCGCCTTGGCCGACACCGGCGCCGAGATCAGCACCATCGCGGCCGATGCCAGCGATCCCGATGGCCTGGGCGCCCGGATCAGGGAGCTGTATCTCGGAGATGGCGCACCGGGCGTCATCGTGTATAACGCCGTCATCGGAGCCCCAGACCGGCTGCTCAGCTCAACTGTCGCCCACCTGCAGGCGGCATATTCAGTAGATGTCATCAGCGCCATAATCGTCGCGCAGGCGGCCGCCCCGGCCATGCAGGCCGCCGGCTTCGGGACCATCTTGGTCACCGGGGGCGGGTTCGCCGACCACCCGATCCCGGCCCTGGCGACCGTTTCGCTCGGCAAGGCGGCTCTGCGGTCGGCTGCGACAATGCTCGGCGCTGACCTGGAACCGGACGGCATCCGTGTGGCCACGCTGACGATCGCAGGGACGATAGTGGCCGGTACTTCCTTTGACCCGGAGCGCATCGCCGAACGCTACTGGGAGGTTGTCCACGCGGACGGTCCATGGCAGGCAGAATTCCGGTATACCGGCGAGTAGGCCACGTCTTACGGATGCGCCCGGGGCGGGTCTATGCAGATGCCGGTAGGTGGACGGTACCGATTGTGCGCCAGTCCCAGAGTCGTTCGGGGCCGTGCTGGATGACGAGGCTGATCGAGCTGATGGCCTGCTCGGTGGGAGTGCCCGCAGGGCTGCGGGTGGACGTACACGACGTTCGTGGTGCGCGTCCCGCTGCACTCCAGCGGGTCCCTGCCGCGCGGCCCGTGGCCGCGCGCCGCGTGGGAGACGGCCGGGCTGGCGTGGGTGCCGGTGAGCCAGGTCCAGGGCGCCGGCCGCGACCTTCACCCGTTCTTCGCGGACGCCTGGCCGACGCTTCGCGAGGTCATCTCGGCGCGGGCCGCGGGTGCGCCTTTAACGGGGACCTCTGCCCGCTGCGAGACGACCAGCAGGGCCAGCGGACGTTTGTCGTGCAAGGTGACCCGGGCTGTAATCGAGCCCGCCGAGACTGCCGGTGACTGCCCGGGACAACAGAATTCGGGCATGTGCCGCGGCCAGCGGCTCGGTTCTCATCGTGGGCGACGACACGGATCTGCTGTCCATGTCATCGTGGCGCGGTATCCCGGTGATCACTTTTCTGGCGTGTTCGGCAAGCGAACCGGCATCATGTGACGAGGCCGACGAGGCTAACGTATCAGTGTCTACCCTTGAGCCTGAGCGAGAGGATTATCACTGGTGCCAGATCGGAAGGTGTGGTTCGGCTACGGACTGGGCGCCTGGAACGGCGCGGATGTTGCCAGTGCGGCCGAGTCGGTCCGGCTTGCCGTTCAGGCCGACCGCGAGGGCCTCGACCGCTTCCACGTTGCCGATCACCCCTATTTCGGGGACAAGCTGGACGCGTACGCGCTGCTCTCGTTCATCCTCGGCCAGACCGAGCGAATCACCGGTATGGTCTCCGTCACCAACTTGCCCAGCCGCCCGGCGCCCGTCCTGGCACGTACGATCACCTCGCTGTCGACGCTGTCTGGAGGCCGGGTCGCGCTCGGGATCGGCGCGGGCGGCCTGTGGGACATGATCGTGAAACTCGGCGTTCCCCGGCTGGCCGGCGGATCTGCGGTGCGTGCCATGGAAGAGGCGATCACGCTGGTCAGGGCGCTGTCCGGCGGCGGGCGGCCGGTGACCTTCGACGGGGAGTTCTACCGGGTGTCGGGGCTGGACCCGGCCGATGCGCCGGCCCCGCAGATCATCACCGGCTCGGGCGGCCCCAAGTCGCTGGCCGTCACGGGACGGCTGGCGGATGGCTGGATCCCGCCGAGGGCCTCCGACTGGCTCAGCGCGCTGTACCGGGAGTCCCGCCCGCGCATCGACGAGGCGGCAGCAGCTGCGGGACGCAATCCGGCGGAGATCGTCACCGTCTACAACATCCCTGGCCGGATCACGCCCGAGCCGCTCCCCGCCACCCGCAGCGAGGACGGCCGCTGGATCGGCGGCTCGGCCGGGCAATGGATCGGTGAGCTCACCTCAGCCGTGCTCGAGCACCACGCGAGCGGCTTCGTCTACCGCAGCACGGACGAGACCCCGCAGGACCAGGCCCTGCTCCGGTGGGCCAGGGAGATCGCCCCGGCGGTCCGCGAGGCGATCGCGGACACCGGGATCTGACCGTGCCGGTCAGCGCAGGGGGCGTTATCGCCGCGGGCGGCTTGTTCTGGAGAAATAAGTTGTCCTGGCCAGGCAATAGCGCCACCTTGGAGCTGACCGTGGTGCCGGTTAGCCAGAGGGCCTCACTCCAAGAAGCAGAGATGCGAGCGGCGTTCATGTCCGCCGACAAGGGCTCGAGGACCTGTCCGGAAGGCGAAAGCCCGGCCCGCGCGGGCCGAACGCCCTGGCTCCGGCGTAGGGTCTGGCCAGCGGCGGAAGCCTGCGGCCGCCGTATCGTACCCGTCGAGAATCGGTCGATTTCTGCACAGCCACGCTGGGTGTTGCAGGGGTTTTCTGCGGCGGGCGGCGAAAGGCTCCGTAGTCACGACGGGAGCCGACGGCGGACGCGGTCAGCGGACGCGTTGACAGGCCATTGGCTCCCTGAGCGCCTGATCCGCCATCGCCGCCACAGGATACCCAGCGGAGTGCGCTCATCCTGCCGGGGCAGGGCGGACCTTCTCCTACCATAACCACGACCCCGTGCACTGACCGCACTGGCAGCACCGATGGCACGGATTATCGCACTGACGGCACTGGCATCTCCTTGTCTTCATGGACTCACATACCAGGGCCGAATCTCTTGTATTGGGAGTGAGCACGACCGAGCCGCTGCCCAGTCTGGTCTGCGGTTGGTACTGGCATCAGAGCCAGGTTCCGGAAGGCACCTAGCGCCTGTACTGATCCCTGGTCGGTACACTGCTCTGCGGTCCTGCTGCGGCAGTGCTTCGAGTTTTACGCGTTAGTCGAGGAAATCTCGTAGCGCGTCTACGACCAGGGCTGGTGCTTCTTCGGGGACAAAGTGGCCGGTAGGCAGGGCCACGCCGCGGACGTCGGGCGCGTACTGCTGCCAGATAGCGGGCGGATCGTAACCGGGGCCGGCCGCGCCCTGCATGCCCCACACCACGAGGACCGGGCAGTCGACCTTCTGGCCGGCGGCGATGCTCTTCTCATCGTGAGCCAGGTCCGCGCCCGGTGACGCGCGGAAATCGGCGCAAACAGCGGCGATCGTCCGCGGGTCGCGGAAGCACCGGATGTAGTCCTCCATCACCTCGGGTTCGATGCTCGCGCCCGGACCGATCAGCTGGGCGGTCTGCTCGCGGACCCAGAACCCGGGATCGGCGGCGATCAGGTGCTCGGGGATGCCGCGACCGGTGGCCAGGAAGAACCACTGGTAGTTCGCCGTGACCGCGGTGAGCGTCAGGTGGCGCAGGGCATGCTGGGTCGGCACGATGTCCAGGACCGCGAACCTGGTGACGGCGCCGGGGTGGTCCAGCACCAGCCGGTGCCCAGTGCGGGCCCCGCGGTCGTGGCCGACCAGCTGGAAGGACTCGAAGCCGAGCCGGCGCATGAGGCCGACCTGGTCGCGGGCCATGGCCCGCTTGGAGTAGACCAGGCCGGCGGTATCCGGATCGGGCTTGTCCGAGTCGCCGTAGCCGCGCAGGTCGGCCAGCACGACCGTGTGGTCGTCGGCCAGGGCGGGGGCGACGTGACGCCATGTGAGGTGGTTCTGCGGGTAACCGTGCAGCATCAGCACGGGCGGGCCGGACCCCCGAACAGCACAGCTGATGGTGATGCCCTCGACGTCCACGCGCCGGTACTCGAAGCCGGGCAGCAGCCTGCGCGGGGAGGTCATGACTGGGACCGGTCCAGATCGATCAGCGCGATCCCGATATCGGGGCGCAGTAGTTTGCGCAGCCGGGCCGGAGTCTCGGTCACGACGGCCTCCAGCGTCGGGAACACACGTCCCTCCAGCAGGTGGCCTCCTCGTGTCGTCCCGTCCGACAGGCCGAGCACGGCGTGTACGTGCAGGATGGGGCCATCCTGGCCCTCGGCCACATCTCCGATGAGCGACAGCAGTTCGCACTGCTCGCCTACCGGGATGCGGCGGTAGTCTCTGGCCGCGCGGTCGAACCAGCCGACGGTGGCGTGCTCGAAGGCGCCGACTGCAGTGACCTGCGCGGCTTCCAGCCGCTCCGAGCGGGCGAACTGGGTCACGGCGGAAACGGCCTCGTCGCCCGGGTCGCACACCACGACGTAGGTGACGACGTCCGCGTCCTCGACAACCTTGGCTTTCATCACTAGCTCCTTGACGTTGGCTCGGGGAACAGAGTCTGTGACGCGTGGCCGGACGATGCCCGGGCGCTGACGCCAGCCTCAAGGACTCGGGGTAAGCGTCGGCCTGGTTGGTAACGGCATCAGCGGCGCGCTCAGGCAGGCCCGGACGGACCCGTGGACGTCCCTGGCAGGTGTCCTGGGTTGTGGTCGGGGCCCTGCCAGTCACGTCTCGTTCGGCGCATCAGCCGCACCTGGTCGCCGGCCATGACCCGCTTGGAATAGGCCACCCCGGCGGCGTCGGGGGCAGGCTTGCCGGAATCGCCGTAGCCGCGCGTATCGGCCAGCACGACTGTGTAGTTCTTGGCCAGGGCGGGGGCCACGTGGCGCCAGATGAGATGGTTCTGCGGGTAGCCGTGCAGCAGCAGCAGCGGCGAGCCCGCCCCGTTGACGGCACAGTTGATGGTGACGCCCTCGACATCGACACGCTGGTACTCGAAGCCAGGCAGCCGTACAGGGGAGGCCGACGTGCTGTCCATCGGTGTGGTCATTGTCTTCTCTCCTAACGCGGGTAGCGGATCAGCGCGGAGTGCCAGGGTGCCCGTGAGTGCTCCCGCGAAGTAGCGGATG
>JASIGD010000495.1 GCA_030045295.1 Streptosporangiaceae bacterium | reverse complement strand
CTGGTCGATCCGTTCGGCGGCCTCCAGGCGCTCAGCGAACGGGTGCTGCGGACTCCGGGACGCCCGGAGGACTCGTTCAGCGATGACCCGCTGCGCATCCTGCGCGCAGCCAGGTTCGCGGCGCAGCTCGGGTTCACGGTCGCCGCCGACGTACGCGCGGCCATGACCGAGCAGGCGGACCGGCTGGAGATAGTGTCCGCCGAACGTATTTCCAGCGAGCTCACCAAGCTCATGCTCGCGCCGGATCCCGCGCGGGGTATCGACCTGCTGGTCCAGACCGGCGTGGCCGACTACGTGCTGCCCGAGGTGGCCCGGCTGCGGATGGAGGCCGACGAGCATCACCGTCACAAGGACGTCTACCAGCACAGCCTCATCGTGCTGCGGCAGGCCGTCGAGCTCGAGCCGCTGTACGGGCTGGCCGGCGACCTGACCGTCCGGCTGGCCGCGCTGCTGCACGACATCGGCAAGCCGGACACGCGGGACCTGCTGCCGGACGGGCGTGTCACGTTCCACCACCACGAGGTCGTCGGCGCGAGGCTGGCCGGCCGCAGGCTGACCGCGCTGCGGTTCCCGAAGGACGTGGTGCAGGACGTGGCCCGGCTGGTGGAGCTGCACTTGCGGTTCCACGGCTACGGCGAAGGCGAGTGGACCGATTCGGCCGTCCGCCGGTACGTCCGCGATGCCGGGCCGCTGCTCACCCGGCTGCACGTGCTGACGAGAGCCGATTGCACCACCCGCAACCAGGCCAAGGCCGAGCGGCTCGCCCGCGCGTACGACGGGCTCGAGCAGCGCATCGCCGAGCTCGGCGAGCGGGAGGAGCTGGCCAGGATCAGGCCGGAGCTCGACGGCAACGAGATCATGCGCATCCTCGGCATACCGCAGGGCCCGGTCGTGGGGAAGGCGTACAACTTCATGCTCGAGCTGCGCATCGCCGAAGGCGAGCTCGGTCAGGAGCGGGCCGCTCAGGAACTGCTGCGCTGGGCGGCGGGCGAGGGGATCACCCCGCCGGAGCCGGAGCCGGGCGAGGGCCGGCCTACGCGCTGAGACAGCCAGTACGCGCCGGCCAGGATCGCGTACCCGGCCGCCACCAGGCCGATGATGGCCGGGGAGTGGCCGTCGGACGGCATGAAGGCCGCGCTCAGCGCGGCCCCGGCGACGTACGCGACGTTGTACGTCATGTCGTAGAAGGCGAACACCCGGCCCCGGTAGGCGTCATCGACCTCTTCCTGCAGGATCGTGGTCGCGCAGATCGCCACTCCCTGCCGGCCGAGGTACAGCAAGAACCCGATGGCCAGGAAGGCGATCTGGTTGAAGGTCTCGCCGAGCGCGACGGTCACCACCGCGCTTCCGGCCAGCAGCAGCGTGATCCAGGCCGGCTTGGTCAGCCGCGCCGTGACCGGCGGGGTCACCAGCGCGGCACAGGCGTAACCGATCCCGGACGCGATGACCAGCCCGCCCAGGTGCCCCTCGGCTGCTCCCACGCTCGACCGGTAGAAGTAGTCCCGGTACAGCAGGATCGTCATCAGGAACAGCGGCCCGAACAGGAAGCTGTAGCCGCCGGTCACGCCGAGCGCCGTCGCCGGGCCGCGCCGCCCGACGACGTACCGTGCTCCCGCGACCAGCCCGGACACGACCAGGGCAAGCTCGCTCAGCAGGCGCGTCGGCGGCGGCTGCCCCGGCTCGCGGGTCGGCCCGAGCAGGTCACGCCGCATGGTGGCCGCCACCAGGCTGGCCGCCACGTAGCAGCCGCCCCCGGCCAGCAGGGTGATCGCCGCGCCGCGCTCGGTGTTGCCCGTGGCCACGTTCAGCCCCAGGGCGACGACGCCGCCGATGGTCGCCATGATGCCGCCGGCGGTCGGCGACACCGAGTTCGCCATCACGAGCTTGTCCTCCGCGACCACGTGCGGCAGCGCCGCCGACAGCGAGGACAGGAAGAACCTGTTCACGCCGAGCACGAGCAGGACGCCCGCGTAGAGCGGCGCCCCGTGGCTGTTCGCCGCCATCAGCGCCGCCGTGAGCACGACGAAGACCGACCGGACCAGGGCCGACCAGACCAGGATCTGGCGCCTGGACCAGCGGTCGATGAACACTCCGGCGAACGGCCCGATCAGCGAGTACGGCAGGTAAAGGGCCGCGAACGCGGCCGCGCCGGCCGCCGGGCTCGGAAACGTCGATGCGTTGAAGAAGACGTACGTGCCGACCCCGGCGGTGATGATGCCGTCACCGGTCTGCGAGACCAGCCGGGTGGCGAACAGCCGCCGGAAGTTCCGCTCGGCCAGCACGGTGCGCAGGTCGCCGATGAACGTCGACCGGCGCTGGGGACGTCCGGCCGCGGTGCCTGGTTCTTCCTGCTGGCCGTCCACGCGTCCAGCTTAGATGTCGCCGCTTAGCGGGCGACCTCGCCGACGATGAATTTTTCCACCAGGTCACGGCAGACATCGTCGCCGTACTGCTCGGGTGGTGACTTCATGAAGTACGAGCTCGCCGAAGTCACCGGCCCGGCGATGCCCCGGTCAAGGGCGATCTTCGCGGCACGCACCGCATCGATGATCACCCCCGCCGAGTTGGGCGAGTCCCACACCTCGAGCTTGTACTCCAGGTTCAGCGGCACGTCGCCGAACGCGCGCCCCTCCAGCCGGACGTAGGCCATCTTGCGGTCATCCAGCCACGGCACGTAGTCCGACGGGCCGATGTGCACGGCGGCGCGCTCCATCTCGTGCGGGACCTGGGAGGTTACCGCGCGCGTCTTGGAGACCTTCTTCGACTGGAGCCTGCTGCGCTCCAGCATGTTCATGAAGTCCATGTTGCCGCCGAAGTTGAGCTGGTAGGTGCGGAGCAGCTCCACTCCGCGGTCCTCGAACAGCTTGGCCAGCACGCGGTGCGTGATAGTGGCGCCGACCTGGGACTTGATGTCGTCGCCGATGATCGGCAGGCCCGCCTCGGTGAACTTCGCGGCCCACTCCGGGTCGGAGGCGATGAACACGGGCAGCGCGTTCACGAACGCGACGCGCGCGTCGATCGCGCACTGGGCGTAATACCGGTCCGCCTGCTCAGAGCCGACGGG
>JASIGD010000494.1 GCA_030045295.1 Streptosporangiaceae bacterium | reverse complement strand
CGGTACCGCACCTCGTACGGCCAGAACGTGCTGCGGCACCTGGTCGAGTCCGCTCACATCGCCGGCATGATGGCCAGTGAGCTGCGGATGGACCCGGCGCTGCTCAAGCGCTGCACCGTGCTGCACGACATCGGCAAGGCGCTGACCCACGAGGTCGAGGGCAGCCACGCGCTCATCGGCGCGGAGATCGCCCGCCGGTACGGCGAGCCGGAAGACGTGGTGCACGCGATCGAGGCGCACCACAACGAGGTCGAGGTGCGCACGGTCGAGGCGGTGCTCACGCAGGCCGCGGACGCGATCAGCGGCGGCAGGCCCGGCGCGCGCCGCGAGTCGCTCGAGATGTACGTGCAGCGCCTCGAGCGGCTGGAGCAGATCGCGGCCGCTCACGAGGGCGTGGAGAAGGTCTTCGCGATGCAGGCGGGCCGCGAGATCAGGGTCATGGTCAAGCCCGACCGGATCGACGACATCCAGGCCCAGGTGATCGCCCGCGACATCGCCAAGCGGATCGAGGAGGAACTGACCTACCCGGGCCAGATCCGCATCACCGTGGTGCGCGAGTCCCGGGCCACCGAATTCGCCCGCTGACTTTCACCTCGAGCCCTAAGCCCTTTTTCCCTAACGGCCACCGGTGCTTGCCCGTCGCCTGTGACCAGCCGCCGCGGCAGACGCGACTCGGCGGTGACCGGGCCCCGGGCGGCCCTATCCTGGTCGTGTGGCAGCAGCCGGCCGAACCTACCAGATTCGCACCTACGGGTGCCAGATGAACGCGCACGACTCCGAGCGCCTGGCCGGCCTGCTGGATGAGGCGGGGTACCAGCCCGCCGCTGACGGCGAAACCCCCGACGTGGTCGTGTTCAACACCTGCGCGGTCCGGGAGAACGCGGCCGACCGGCTGTACGGCAACCTGGGTCATCTGCTGCCGCAGAAGAAGAACGGCATGCAGATCGCGGTCGGCGGCTGCCTGGCCCAGATGGAGCGCACCAGGATCACCGACCGCGCACCATGGGTCGACGTGGTGTACGGCACGCACAACATGGGCTCGCTGCCCGCGCTGCTGGAGCGGGCCAGGGTCAGGAACGAGGCGCAGGCCGAATTCGCCGAGACGCTCGAGACGTTCCCCTCGCTGCTGCCCGCCCGGCGCCGGTCCGCCTATTCCGCGTGGGTCGCGATCTCGGTGGGCTGCAACAACACCTGCACCTTCTGCATCGTGCCCAGCCTGCGCGGCCGGGAGAAGGACCGCCGTCCCGGCGAGATCCTCGGCGAGATCCGCGCGCTCGTCGCGGACGGGGCCCTCGAGGTCACGCTGCTCGGCCAGAACGTGAACTCCTACGGCGCCGAGTTCGGCGACCGGAAGGCGTTCGGTGCCCTGCTGCGCAGCTGCGGCGGGATCGAAGGGCTGGAGCGCGTCCGCTTCACCTCCCCGCACCCGAGGGACTTCACCGACGACGTCATCGACGCCATGGCCCAGACCGCCAACGTGATGCCCAGCTTGCACATGCCGCTGCAGTCCGGGTCCGACGCGGTGCTCAAAGCGATGCGCCGCGCCTACCGCCGGGACCGCTACCTGGCCATCCTGGACCGGGTCCGGGCCAGCATCCCGGACGCCGCCATCACCACCGACATCATCGTCGGCTTCCCCGGTGAGACCGACCGGGACTTCGAGGACACCCTGGACCTGGTCCGCCGGGCGCGTTTCGCCGGCGCGTTCACGTTCCGGTACTCGATCCGCCCGGGCACCCCGGCCGCGACCATGGACGGCCAGGTGCCCGCGAGCGTGGTGCAGGAACGCTACGAGCGGCTCACCGCCCTGGTCGAGCAGACCGGTCACGCGGAGAACCAGAAGCTGACCGGCGCAACGGTCGAGGTGCTGGTGGCCGAGGGCGAGGGGCGCAAGGACGCCGCCACCCACCGGATGTCCGGCCGAGCCCGCGACAACCGCCTGGTGCATTTCGCCCCGCACCAGACGACTCCGCGCCCGGGCGACATCGTCGCCGTGACCGTCACCCGCGCCGCCCCGCACTACCTGCTGTCCGACGCTCCTGCGTTGTCCGTCCGCCGCACCCGCGCCGGTGACGCCTGGGAAGCCGCGCGCGCAGCGCGCGCTCCCGCCGCGGCACCGCCCGGGATTCCCGTTCTGCTCGGCCTGCCGACGCGCCCGCCGTCCGGCAGGTAGCTCGCCGCTCAGGGCTCACAGAGCGTAGGTGCACCCGTCCCAGTAGGCCTCGACCCTGGGGCGGCGTTTTCCCCGCATGCCGATCTCCAGGACTTCGGGCATCCGCCCGGACGGGAGGCGGAACCAGACGTCCAGGCCGGCCGAGTGCACCGGGCTGAAGCCGGACATGCCCCGCGGAGGCGCCGTGGCCGCGTACATGAAGGCCGGCGTTCCCCAGCAGCACGCCCACGGGCGGGCCACCCAGACCCACAGCTGCCCGCCGCGCCCGCGGACGAACTCCTCGGCCTCGGGACTGACTTCTACCCGCACTGCATCCTCCGCGCACGGCCGCACCGCGCCGACGCCGGACCAGATGCCTGTGTACCGGCGCAGGCGGCCTGCCTCAATCGTGCCACCCGGCCGCCAGGCACGCCACAGTCTGTCGGGCGCCCGCCCGGTATCTGGCCGCGGTGGGTCCAATCGGCGCTTTCGGGGTACACCTAGGTGCGCCCGGGGGTCGCGCCGTCGTGCGCGGGGCATCCGGGCGCGCCAGATGGCACCGCTCAGGGAGTCGGTTATGGGCATCTTTTCCTGGTTCGGTTCGCGCAGGCATGCGGGCAAGCATCGCGCCAGACCGGGCGGGGACGCGGACGCGGACGTGTCGGACCTGCCCCCCAGCCTGGTCCGTACCAATTACGACGACCCGAAGCTGGAGAGGACGCGGGAGGCCGCGGCTGAGGACGTGGCAGCGGTGGAGGAGGACGACAAGCACTTCAGCCCGGACTCCCCGGCCAACCAGGAGGACGTGCTGTGACCTAGCTGGCGCACTCCGGGTGGCTCGGCGGTACGTCCAGCGCGGGGTTGCGGTCGAAGAACCCGAACGGCTTCAGCCAGAACGAGACGATGTCGGTCGGCATCACCGGCCAGTCTTCCGGCCGGGTGATGTGATGGATGCCGAACACGTACCAGAGCACGACGTCGGTGTTCTCGATGGGCCTGTTCGCGGCGGTCCAGGCGGGCAGGCCGGCGTCGTGCTCGCTCAGGTTCGGGAAGTCGCCGCAGGGCCAGCGCTCGTCCTCCCGGTACGGCGTGACCCACAGCGTGTGCCCGACCACCTCGGCCCGCTGGAAGGCCGGCGAGGCCGCGTCGAGCAGCGCCGGGAAAGCCCCGGACGGCACGAGCTTGTACCCGACCGGAGTACCGAGCCCGTTCCGTACATTGTCGTTCACCACCTTCCAGCCGCGCTGGACACTCCAGTCGTAGTCCTGCTTTCCCTCCGACTCGGTCCGCAGTGCCTTCTCCCGTATCACCAGCCCCAGACCGTAGGGATCGTCCCCGGGGGTCTCCGACGAGACCGCGTACACCGTGTTGTCCGGCCCGTCCACGTCCAGGTCGAGCCGCGCCACGATGAAGTGCTGGTGGAACGGCGCGTAGATGCCGTGGTCGACCAGGGTCCCGTTCCTCGGCCCGCCGTCGGCGTCCACGTGGGACGTGACCATGAGCCCGGTGGCCCGCACCTCGCACTCGATGTTCCCGTCCTGATAGAACCGCCAGTACACCAGGTACTCGTAGTTGGCCACGGTGGCGTGGAAGGAGACCACCAGCCGCCGGGCCCGCCGCACCTCGGCGCCGGCCCGTTCGTCGACGTGCTTCCACAGCACGCCGGCGTCTTCCTCGTGGATGCAGATCGCGTTGCGAATCACCTCGGGCTCGCCGCGAGAGTCGTGCACCGTCGCGTCCAGGTAGGTGATCTCCCCGAGGCAGTCGCAGCCGAGCTCCAGCGACGTGGTCATGAAGCCCAGACCCCACTCGCCGATGTCGAACGCGGTGCGCCGGTAGTGGTCGGGGCTGGCGTCCCGGTACGGCACGAACATCTCCGCGAACGACATCCGGTGCGCCACCGGCCGCACCCGCCCGCCGTCGTCGTAACGCACCTGGTGCAGCACCAGGCTCTCGCGATGGTTGAACCCCAGCCGGAGCTGCCAGTTCTGCCAGCGCAGCAGCCGGCCGTCCAGGGTGAACCCGACTCCAGAAGGCTGGCTGACCTCCAGCGGCGTGACCTCCCGCAGCGGCTTCCCGACCAGCGCGGGCAGGTACTCGCCCATCACCTCCGGCTCGCCCCCTGACGCGCCGACGGTGCTGTCTTCGATCTCTAGCAGCGTCATCCGGTTCAGGTCGACGATC
>JASIGD010000493.1 GCA_030045295.1 Streptosporangiaceae bacterium | reverse complement strand
ACTTCCGGCGAGAAACCCAAGACGGTGAGAATGGTCTCGAGAATTTGACACTAATTATTCCGCGGAATCTCCGAGATCGTCATCGCCTTCGAAGCCCGCAGCCGCCAGCACCTCGGCGGCGATCGGCGGTGGCGCGTGAAAATCCCATGCCTTGAAAAGGACCGCGTTCGGCACGCCCATAGCGCGCCCCTGCCTTGCGGTGATACCTGTGATCATGAGCCGGGCAGGGGGGTGGCCGGGTATTCCGGCCAGGTACTGGGCATGCGCTTCCAGAGAGGCAATGCCGCGTTCGAGCGGAACTCCGCTGACGTCCACACCGTACGTCGGCCGCGGGTCCCCGCCCACCAGCAGCCACCGCACCGACCACGGCGCCAAGCCCTCGTCGAGCAGCTCCGGGAAGACCCAGCGGTTCGCGGCATCCCGCAGCGCATCCACCGCGGCCAGGCCCGCGACCCGATGATCAGCCTGGTTCAATCCGACGACGGTCTCGACGTCCCACGACCCGGCCACCACCGCGTCCGGCCTGCGGCGGCGGATGACCCGGGCGATGTCACGCCGCAGGGCCACACTGTACTCGAGCACGCCATCTGGGTAATCGAGGAAGTCGATGTCGGTGACGCCGACCGCCTGCGAGCCCGCCATCTGCTCGGCGGTGCGCAGCGGCGCGGTCCGCTCCGGAGGGCTGCCGTCCATGCCAGCCTCACCCCGGGTCAGCAGCAGATACGCGACCTCCACGCCGCGCGCCGTCCAGGCCGCGACGGCGGACGACACCCCGTACTCCACATCGTCCGGATGTGCCGCCACGCACAGCACCCGGCGGAAAGCATCATCGGCAAACGGGGGGATCACGTCGGTGGCCATGGCCGACAGCGTAACGACCGCCAGCGGTCAGGCCATCGAAGGCCTAGCACCTCCGCATACTCACTTTCAGCCGGTTATGCCGGCCGGTGCGAGCAAGCCGCGGAGCGGTCAAGTCCCGAGCCAGGTTCATCGGTCACCTTGGTAGGTTGAGATGCCCTGGCGAAGGAGGGTCGACGTGAAGGCGCTCGTATTCCGGCACAACCTGGCCCGCGAGGCGGTCTCGACCATCGGCGGACGCGTCGACCGGCGTGCCTTCGTCTCCCGTTTCGCGCCGGTCCGTATCGAAGACGTCGATGAGGCGCCGCTCCCGGCTGAGGACTGGGTACGCGTCGAGACGACCTTCTCAGGTCTGTGCGGCTCCGACGTGAAGCAGATCCTGCTAAACGGCTCCCGCGACAACCCGCTCACCGCCCTCGTGTCATTTCCGCACGTGCTCGGCCATGAGGTGGTCGGGCGTCGTGCGGACACGGGCGAGCGCGTCGTCCTGAACCCGTGGCTGTCATGCACCCCGCGCGGCATCGACCCGCCGTGCGAGGCCTGCCGGGTCGGACGTTACCCTTGGTGCCGCAACTTCCGCTGGGGTGACCTGCCGGCCTCGATACACCTCGGGAACTGCGCCGCGGCCGGCGGGGCGCACGCCGAGCGTTTCTGCGCGCACGTATCTCAGCTGTTCGCCATCCCTGATGGCGTCTCCGATGAGGCGGCCGTGCTGGCGGATCCCGTCAGTGTCTCGCTGCGCTCGATCCTGCTCGCGCCGCCCTCTGACGGCCAGACGGTGCTGGTCTATGGCTCAGGCACGCTGGCGTTCGCGGCAGTCGCGCTGCTTCGTTACCTCTATCCGGGCACCGAAGTATGGGCCGCGACGCGCCCCGGCACCCGGGCCGCGCTGGCGACCCGTTTCGGCGCCCACGCCGTGCTGCCCTCCTCGCCGGACGAGCTCGTCGCGCAGGTCGCAGGACGGGTCGGCACCACGCCGCTCGAGCCCTGGAGCAAGCGCAACTGGCTGCAGGACGGCCCGGCTGTCGTCTACGACACGATCGGCTCGACCGAGACGGTGGAGACTTCGCTCCGGCTGCTCACGACGGGCGGCACGCTAGTCATCTCCGGAGTCGAGCCGCCGAAACGCTTCGAGTGGACCCCCCTTTATTTCAAGGAGTTGCACGTCGTCGGCTCGAACGGCTTTGGCATCGAGGAGGTGGGAGGCGTCGCCAAGCACGCCATGGAGCACTATTTCGACTTCGTTTCACATGGCCTCGATCTGACCCCGGTCATCACGCACCGCTTCCCGCTCGACCGCTGGGACGATGCGGTGCTGGCGTTGAAAGACTCGCGGCGCACCGGCGCCGTCAAGGTGCTGCTGGAGCCGCACGCTAATGGCCGCCCGACGTAGCCCGCGGGTGTCCCTGGCCCTGCGGTTTTCAAAGGCTTAGAACCACCGCGATGGCGCGGAAGGTCGACACAGATGACAATCTCGTTTTCATTCATCTCCCGTTCATAAATGCAGCTTATCTATTAGATATGAGCCGGGTTATCACCCTCCCGGGGTGATTACGCGTTGTTTTCAGTCGTTTATAAAAGCAATGTGGTCTGCCTGAGTCTGCCGAGTGCCGGTTCGGCGCACTGTGACAGCACAGGGTCACGAGGCGGGCGGCAGCCGGGACGCTGCCTTACAGGAGCTGGAGAGGGGCTGTGATGGGCGCCGAAAGTGAGCGAGTGGCAGGATTTGGCAAGCTCGAGGACGGGCTCCGCCAGGCGGGCGACTGGTACCGGTGGGGGCCGTACGTCAGCGAACGGCAGTGGGGGACAGTACGGGAGGACTACAGCGCGAACGGCGAGGCCTGGGATTACCTGCCGCATGATCAGGCGCGGTCGCGGGCCTACCGCTGGGGCGAGGACGGCCTGGCCGGGTTCTGCGATGTCGAGCAGCGCATGTGCCTGTCCCTGGCGCTGTGGAACGGCCGCGATCCGATCCTGAAGGAGCGCGCCTTCGGGCTGACCGGGTCGCAGGGCAACCACGGGGAGGACGTCAAGGAGTACTGGTGGTACCTGGATGCCATTCCGAGCCACGCGTGGAACCGGTGGCGCTACCACTACCCGCAAGGCCCGTTCCCCTATCAGGACCTGATCAACCAGAACGCCTGGCGCAACCGGTACCAGCCCGAGTACGAGCTGGTGGACACCGGGATATTCGATGAGAAGCGGTACTGGATCGTGGAGGTGCACTACGCCAAGGCCGGCCCCGATGACTTGCTGATGAAGATCTCAGTGACCAACGCGGGCCCGGACGCCGACACGGTGCACGTGCTGCCGACCGCCTGGTTCCGCAATACCTGGACGTGGGAGATCGACGCCGCCAAGCCGGCTATGTCGGCCACCGGCGATACGTCGGTTGGGATCGAGCACCCGTGGCTCGGGCAGCTCGAGCTGCTCGCGGACCCCGGCCCGGACGGCGCGGCGCCGGAGGTCCTGTTCTGCGAGAACGAGACGAACACCAAGCGGTTGTACGGAGTGGAACCGATCACGCCATACCCCAAGGACGGCATCGGTGACCACGTGATCCACGGAGCGCCTACCGTCAATCCCGACCGCGCCGGTACCAAGTGCGCCTTCTGGTACAAGGTCACTGTGCAGCCCGGCGAGACCGCCGAGCTGCGGCTGCGGCTGCGGCCGGCCGCCACGCAAGCAGGCAGCGAAGGAGCGGCCGCCGCGTTCGGCGCGGGGTTCGAGCAGGTGATGGCGCAGCGCCGGGCCGAGGCGGACCAGTTCTACGCCGAGCTGACCCCGGCGAGCGCGACCGCTGACGAGGCGATGGTGATGCGGCAGGCGTTCAGCGGGATGCTGTGGAGCAAGCAGCTGTTCTACTACGACGTGACCCGCTGGCTGGCGGGCGACCCGACCCAGCCGGTACCGCCGTTCGAGCGCCAGGCCGGGCGCAACTCGCGGTGGCGCAACTTCAACGCGTTCGACATCATGTCGATGCCTGACAAGTGGGAGTACCCCTGGTACGCGGCCTGGGACCTGGGGTTCCACTGCGTGGCGCTGGCGCACGTGGACCCGGCGTTCGCCAAGTACCAGCTGATCTTGCTGTGCCGGGAGTGGTTCCAGCACCCGAACGGGGCGCTACCGGCGTACGAGTGGGACTTCGGCGATGTCAACCCGCCGGTTCAGGCCTGGGCGGCGCTGGAGGTGTTCGCCATCGACGGCGGCCGGGATCTCAATTTCCTCAGCAGGGTCTTCGACAAGCTTCTGGTCAACTTCACCTGGTGGGTCAACCGGGAGGACGCCGAGGGCAACAACCTGTTCGAAGGCGGCTTCCTCGGCCTGGACAACATCGGCCCGATCGACCGGTCGCATCTGCCGGCCGGCGAGGTCCTGGAACAGTCTGACGCCACCGGGTGGATGGGCTTCTACGCGATCGCCATGGGCGCCATGGCCGTCATACTGAACCGGTCCGGCCAGCGGCCCGGCGCGGATCTGGCCCTGAAGTTCCTGGAGCACTTCGCTGCCATCACCCAGGCGCTGGACCAACTGGGGTTGTGGGACGAAACCGACGGGCTGTACTACGACCGGCTCAAGACGCCGAGCGGAGAGACCGTGCCGGTGCGGGTCCGGTCGATGGTGGGCATCATCCCAGCCCTGGCGGCCGCGGTTTTGACCGAGGACGACCTGGAGCGAGCGCTCACGGTGGGCAAGGGGTTCGCGGACTTCCTGGACCGGCACGACATGCGTGACCCGGGCAAGCTCAGCGAAGCCGGCTTGATGCGCGGGGATCCCGGCCAGCGGCGGTGGCTGCTCAGCCTGTGCGGGCCGGACCGGCTGCAGCGGCTGTTCACCAAGGCGTTCGACGAGAGTGAGTTTTTGTCCCCGCACGGGCTGCGAGCCCTGTCCGCCTATCACCGCGAGCATCCCTACACACTCGAATACGACGGCACCACCGCGAGCATCGATTATGAGCCGGCCGAATCGACCACGCCGATGTTCGGCGGGAACTCGAACTGGCGCGGTCCGATCTGGTTCCCGCTGAACTACCTGATGGTCAGCGTCCTGGAGCGATACCACCGGTTCTACGGGGACGAGTACACGATCGAGTACCCGACCGGGTCGGGCCAGCAGCGGCACCTGGGCCAGGTCGCCGCCGACCTGGCGGACCGGATGATCTCGATCTTCACCAACGGGCCGGATGGTCGGCGGCCCTGCTTCGGCGGGACCGAGATCATGCAGACCGATCCCGCGTGGCACGACAACCTGATCTTCAGCGAGTACTTCCACGGCGACAACGGCGCCGCGATCGGCGCGTTCCACCAGACCGGCTGGACCGGCGTGATCGCCGACCTGATCCGCCGCCGCCACGGGGACGTCGAAGCCCTGGGCGACGTCGCCCGGCGGATTGGCCTGGAAACCGCGCAAACCGGCCCGAAGGCCGGGCAAACGGAGGCAGGGCAATGAGCGTCGCGCCAGCTGCCGACGCCACCGGCGCGCTTCCCGGGAGTGAGTTCCCGCTGGGCGCGACGGTCACCGAGGCCGGGACGAACTTCGCCGTGGCTTCCGGTGTCGCCGATGGGATGGTGCTTTGCCTGTTCGACGAGACCGGCGCCGAGACGCAGATTCCCATGCGCGACTACGACGCGGGCGTCTGGCACGCCTTCGTGCCGGGCGTAGGGCAGGGACAAGCCTACGGATACCGCGCGACGGGTCCTTACGATCCGGCTCGAGGGGTGCGCTGTAATATCGCCAAGCTCCTGCTTGACCCCTATGCGCGGGCGCTGCACGGGACGGTCACGTTCGGATCCGAGATACTCGGCTACGCCGCAGGCGACCCCGGTGCGCCCAGCGACGCCGACTCCGCGGCTAGCGTGCCCCGCAGCCTGGTGGTCGCGGCCGGCGAGCCATCGCGGTCGCAGGCCGGTGCCCGCTGGAGGCACAGCTACGCGGACACGATCATCTACGAGGTGCATGTCAAGGGCTTCACCATGCGCCATCCCGAGGTGCCGCCCGAGCTGCGCGGGACTTACGCCGGCCTGGGTCACGAGGCGGCCATCGCCCACCTGGCCGGCCTGGGCGTGACCGCGGTCGAACTGCTGCCGGTGCACGAATCCATCCCGGAAGCCTTCCTGCCGCAGCGCGGGCTGACCAACTACTGGGGGTACAACACCATCGGGTACTTCGCTCCCCACCAGGGCTACTCGGCGGCGGTGCGCGCCGGGAAGCCCGGCGGCCAGGTCGCCGAGTTCAAGGCCATGGTGGAAGCGCTGCACGGCGCCGGGCTCGAGGTCATCCTCGACGTGGTGTTCAACCACACCTGCGAAGCCGGTGATACCGGGCCTACGTTCTGCTTCCGCGGCCTGGACAATCCCGCGTACTACCGGCTGGACAGCAACGACCCGCGCGTGTACATCGACACCACGGGCTGCGGCAATTCCCTCAACGTGGGGGACCCGGTCACGCTGCAGCTGATCATGGACTCGCTGCGGTACTGGCTGACGGACATGGGCGTCGACGGGTTCCGGTTCGACCTGGCCCCGGCCCTGGCCCGGCAGGAGGGCGAGTTCGAGGCCCGGTCGGCGTTCTTCGACTTGGTGTCCCAGGATCCGGTGGTATCGCGCGCGAAGCTGGTCGCCGAGCCGTGGGACGTCGGGCAGATGGACAGTTACGATCTGGGCCGGTTCCCGCCGGCGTGGCGCGAATGGAACGGCAAGTACCGCGACACCATGCGCGACTTCTGGCGCAGCCACCCCGTCGGGCTCGGCGAGTTCGCGGCGCGGTTGTGCGGATCGGCGGACATGTACGGCCGCGCCCGGCGCCGGCCCACCGCGTCGGTGAACTTCGTCACCGTCCATGACGGCTTTACCCTGCGTGACCTGGTCTCCTATAACGACAAGCACAACGAGGCCAACGGCGAGTCCAACCGCGACGGGACCGACGACAACCGCTCGTGGAACTCCGGCGCGGAAGGCCCGACCGACGACCCCGACGTGCTGGCCCTGCGGGCACGCCGGTCCCGGGCGATGCTCACCACCTTGCTGCTCTCCTTCGGCATCCCCATGCTGTGCGGCGGCGACGAGATAGGCCGGACCCAGCAGGGCAACAACAACGCCTACTGCCAGGACAACGAGATCACCTGGTTCGACTGGTCGGCCCTGGACACCGCCCTGCTGGACTTCACCAAGCGCCTCATCGCACTGCGTAAGGCACACCCAGTCTTCCGCCGCGCCCGTTTCCTGGCCGGAGCCCAAGCGTCCGAATTGCGGTGGTTCACCCCGGCCGGCACCGAGATGACGGCGGCCAACTGGGCCGACCCGAACGCCCTGGCGATCGCGCTGTACCTGGACGGATCCGACGACCCGGACCGAGCCGCCGACGGCACCTGGCTGACCGACGACGACTTCCTGGTCCTGGTGAACGCCTGGTGGGAACCGCTCGAATTCGTGCTGCCGGCCATCAGGCCGCAAGCGGGATGGCAGGTCGAGATCGACACCTGCGAGCTTGCGTCCCAGGCCGGAGCGGCGGCGGCTGGCGACCAGGTCACGGTGGGACCTCGCTCGGTGTCGGTCTTGCGGAGTCCGCTGACGCCGGCCGGGTGACCGGCCCTTAGAGCGCGCCGGGACCCCGGTCGAGCTGGTGGTCCAGGTTGATGGCGGCGCTGATCAGGGACAAGTGGCTGAAGGCCTGGGGGAAGTTGCCGAGCTGCTCGCCGGTGGCGCTGATCTCCTCCGAGTACAGACGCAGGTGGTTGGCGTAGGTGTGCATCTTCTCGAACACCAGCCGGGCCTCATCCAGCCGCCCGGCGCGGGCCAGCGCGTCGACGTACCAGAAGGTGCACAGCGAGAACGTGCCCTCATCGCCCTTCAGCCCGTCCGGGGAGGCGGCGGGGTTGTACCGGTAGACCAGACTGTCGGAGACCAGCTCGCGGTCCATCGCCTCCAGGGTGGAGATCCACATCGGGTCGCGGGGGGCGATGAAGCCCTGCAGCGGCATCAGCAGCAGCGAGGAGTCCAGCACCTCGGTCTGGTAGTGCTGGGTGAACGCGCCGACCTTGGCGTTCCAGCCGCGGGTCATGATCTGGTTATAGACGGCATCGCGCTCGGTCATCCACCGGGTGATGTTGGCAGGTCGGCCGCGGCGGGTGGCGATGCGGATGGCGCGGTCCAGCGCGATCCAGGCCTGGAACCGGCCGTAGGTGAAGTCCTGCCGCCCGCCCCGGGTCTCCCAGATCCCCTCATCAGGCTGATCCCAGTGCTCGCACAGCCAGTCCATCATGTCCGTGAGCGCCTGCCAGCCCGCGATGCCCGGCTCGATGCCCTCCGCATCAGC
>JASIGD010000057.1 GCA_030045295.1 Streptosporangiaceae bacterium | reverse complement strand
CCGGAAAGCGTCACCGAGGGCCTGCGCTGGCACTGCCGCGACAGCTACGTGCTCGCCCCGCCGTCGGCCTACGGCGCGGGCCTGGCCGCGCGCTGGCTGCGCCCGCCGTGGGAGCATCCGCTGCCCGACGCGCTCCGGCCGCTGGAGTACCTCGTCGACGCCTGCGAGGCCTGAGTGACCGACCGTAGCGACGCGCTGTTCGCCCGTGCCCGCGCGGTCATCCCGGGCGGGGTGAACTCGCCGGTGCGCGCGTTCGGCGCGGTCGGCGGCGTGCCCCGGTTCATGGTCCGCGGGTCGGGACCCTACCTGACCGACGCGGACGGCCGGCAGTACGTGGACCTGGTGTGCTCCTGGGGCCCGATGATCCTCGGGCACGCGCACCCGTCGGTGCTGGCCGCGGTCTCCGCCGCGCTGCGCGAGGGCACGTCGTTCGGCACCGCCACGCCGGGTGAGGTGGTGCTGGCCGAGGAGATCGTCGCGCGCACCCCGGTGGAGCAGGTCCGCCTGGTCAACTCGGGGACCGAGGCGACGATGTCCGCGGTCCGGCTGGCCCGCGGGTTCACCGGGCGGTCCGTCGTCGTCAAGTTCGCCGGGTGCTACCACGGGCACGTGGACGCGCTGCTCGCGGCGGCGGGCTCGGGGGTGGCCACGTTCGGCCTGCCGGACTCGCCCGGCGTCACCGGCGCGGCCACCGAGGACACGATCGTGCTGCCCTACAACGACCTTGACACGGTGTCGGCGGTGTTCGCGGCGCGCGGTGAGTCGGTCGCGTGCGTGATCACCGAGGCCTGCCCGGCGAACATGGGCGTCGTGCCGCCCCTGCCCGGGTTCAACGCCCACCTCGCCGCGCTGTGCCGGTCGGCCGGGGCGCTGCTGATCATGGACGAGGTGCTGACCGGGTTCCGGGTCTCTCCGTCCGGCTGGTACGGGGTCGACGGCGTGGCCGGGGACCTGGTCACGTTCGGCAAGGTGATGGGCGGCGGGCTGCCCGCCGCGGCCTTCGGCGGGCGCGCGGAGATCATGTCGCGGCTCGCCCCGGCCGGGCCGGTCTACCAGGCGGGCACGCTGTCCGGTAACCCGCTGGCGGTGGCGGCCGGCCTGGCCACGCTGCGCGAATGCACCCCGGAGGTGTACGCCCGGGTCGGCGCGGCCGCCGTCGCGGTGGCCAAGCTCGCGTCCTCGGCGCTGACCGCCGCCGGCGTGCCGCACTGGCTGTCGGAGGCGGGGAACCTGTTCTCGGTGTTCCTCGGCCGGTCCGCGCCGGTGCGGTCGTTCGCCGACGCGAAGGAGCAGTCGCCCGCCGCGTACGCCGCGTTCTTCCACGCGATGCTGGACGCCGGGGTGTACCTGCCGCCGTCGCCGTACGAGGCCTGGTTCTTGTCCGCGGCCCACGACGACGCGGCCCTGGCCCGGGTCGCCGACGCCCTGCCGGCCGCCGCCCGGGCCGCGGCCCGCGCCCTGGATTAAGACCCGCTATGGGTAAGCTGGCCGGGCCATGTCCGACACGACCGTCGTCCACCTGCTCAGGCACGGCGAGGTGGACAATCCGCAGGGCATCCTCTACGGGCGCCTGCCCGGGTATCACCTGTCCGCGACCGGGCGCCTGATGGCCGAGGCCGCCGCGGATTACTTCGCCGGCCGGCCGG
Organism: Streptosporangiaceae bacterium; assembly: GCA_030045295.1. The sequence goes on along the minus strand of JASIGD010000057.1, from coordinate 2,069 downwards.
TGGTGGCGGTGTTCAGTTCCCCGCTGGAGCGGGCGCGGGAAACCGCCGGCCCGGTGGCGGAGCGGTTCGACCTGCCGGTCGTGATCGACGACCGGCTGATCGAGTCGTGGAACCATTTCGAGGGCCTGAAGTTCGGCGTGGGCGACGGGTCGCTGCGCCATCCGGGGCACTGGCCGCGCCTGACCAACCCGTTCCGCCCGTCCTGGGGCGAGCCGTACCGTAGCGTGGCGGCCAGGATGTACTCGATGATGGAGACGGCGCGCGAGGCGGCGGCCGGCCGGGAGGCGGTGTGCGTGACCCACCAGCTGCCGATCTGGGTGACCCGGCGGGCGGCCGAGGGCCGGCCGCTGTGGCACAACCCGGCCCTGCGCGAGGCCGCGCTGGGCAGCGTGACCAGCTTCAGGTACTCAGGAGACTGGCTCCTCGGGGTGTCCTACGCCGTGCCGGCCCGGCGTCACGTCACTCAGGGCGATGCGGCACAATAGGGCGGTACTACCCTCTGTAGGAGACCGCGAGGATCCGCGTGTGTTCAGAGCCAGGCGCCGTGCTTATCTCAAAGCTTCGGATGATTCAGGATCCCGGTGACGGTTCCCACCGCTGTGACCTGCAGCGACCCCTCGCATGGGCCGGATAGGCCCATGCCCGCCAGCCGCTTCCTGAAACGCCCTCGCCGGGCGGTCATCGTGGTGGCGGCCCTGGGCACGGGCGCGCTGCTGGCCGTGGTCCTGCTGGTCTGGGGGTTCGGCCGGGGGAACAGCGACGTGACGGACGTCGACGGCAGCACCAGCGCCGTGCTGTACACCGCCGGGCACCGTCCGCTGGCCCCGGATTTCTCCGGCACCACGCTGACCGGTTCGCGGCTGAGCTTCTCCTCTTACCGGGGCCGCGTGGTGGTCCTCAACTTCTGGGGATCGTGGTGCGGGCCGTGCCGCGAGGAGGCACCGGCGCTCGCCGTGACCGCCCAGCAGTACCGCCGGGCCGGCGTGGCCTTCCTGGGCGTGGACGTGCGTGACACGCCGGCCAGCGCCGAGGCTTTCGTGCACGACTTCGGCATCACCTACCCGAGCGTCAGCGATCCCGGTTCGGAGATCACGCTGGACTTCACGGCCGTGGTGCCGATCGCCGGCACCCCGACCACGCTGGTCATCGACCGTACCGGGCACATCGCCGGAGCCGTCTTCGGCACGGCGACCTACCCGGAACTGAGCGCGATCCTGGCCAGGGTCACCGGGCAGACCGCGACCGGGGGGTCGGCCTCATGACCGACGTGCGCGCGCCGCAAGCCGATCCGTCGCCGGCCCGGTCGTCAGCCGAGCAGGGCGACGGCCCGGCGGTCCGCCGGGATCGCCCGGCCGGCGCCGGGCTGGCCGACTGGCTGAAGTGGCTCTGGCGGCAGCTCACGTCCATGCGGATCGCGCTGATCCTGCTGTTCCTGCTCGCCGTGGGCAGCGTGCCGGGGTCGATCCTGCCGCAGGAGGGCACGGACGCGGCCGGCGTGCAGCAGTACTTCACCTCGCATCCGGCGCTGGCGCCCTGGCTGAGCCGCCTCGGGCTGTTCAACGTGTTCGGCGCGCCCTGGTTCGCCGCCATCTACCTGCTGCTGTTCGCCTCGCTGGTGGGCTGCGTGGTGCCCCGGACGTTCCGGCTGGCGGGCTCGGCGCGCACGCTCCCCCCGAGGGCGCCGCGCAACCTGGCCAGGCTGCCGCGGTCGGCCCGTTACACCACCGCGCTCGCCCCCGCTCAGGCGGCCGACGTGGCGGCGAAGGTCCTGTCCGGCCACGGGTTCCGGCTGCGCAGGCCGGCCGACGGTGACGACCTCCCGGACGGCCCGTGGGTCTCGGCGGAGAAGGGGTACCTCCGCGAGGCCGGCAACCTGCTCTTCCACCTGGCGCTGCTCGGGGTACTCGTGTCGGTCGCGCTGGGCGGCCTGTTCGGCTACAAGGCCGACCGGCTGCTCGTCCAGGGCACCAGCTTCGCCGACACCGCGACCGCGCTGGACGAGATCTACCCCGGCCGGTTCGTCAGCGACGCCGACCTCGGCCGGTTCACGATCACGCTGAACCAGTTCA
>JASIGD010000492.1 GCA_030045295.1 Streptosporangiaceae bacterium | reverse complement strand
GGCATGGCAAAATCGCTTGCCGGGAGTCAGCGGCTCACCGCACGATGGACAACCCCCCACCGCGGCGCCGCAATCCTCGCAGAACCGGTGGCCTTCTCCCAGAGACGCACCGCACTGCCGGCACCTCACCAACCCTGCTTACGCTGGCGCTTTGACCCTTGTCAAGCCACGGAGACGTATAACCTCTAGCAGCCGCTGGCTACGTCCTTGTGTCCTTCGGGCGGATGCGCGATTGTACGCCTCGCGCCGATTAGAACGTTGGTTGCCAAAGATGTCTCACGGTCGGCGTTTGGCGCTCCGGGTTCACAACGGAGAAGACCCGGGTGCCGGTGCCTTCGTCGACCCGCAGCCGGAACTCACCTACGGCCCGCACGCCGTACTCTGCCACGCCTCGACGGGCGCCGCGCGGACGTGCGGGCGCACCCCCCTAGTTGGCAAGCACGGTTAAAACTGGGACTTGAGGTCCTCGATCTCTCTCGCGCGCTCACGCAGCTGGGCGTAGGCGGGCCGCTCGCGAATGCGGGCCAGCGCCCAGCGGACGGCCTGCGCCCGGTTGGCCGCTATGCCCGCGGTGATCAGAGTGTCCAGGGTTTCCAGGTCGACCGGATCGAGCCGGGCCATCACCGGGGTGAGCTCTGCGGGCGGCGGCTCATCCGCCTCGAGCCGCATCATGAACCTGTTGTGAGACGACTCTGCGCTGCTGACGATCTCGATCCGCTTAACCGCCGGGAAGCGGTCCCGGCTATCGTGCCGGAGCTTCTTGAGCACCTCTCCGTTCGTGCTCCTGAACGCGTCCATGGACTCAACGGCGCTTTCCGGAGCGGAGGCAACGGTCAGCCGGATCACGACCTCGCCCGGTTCGACCGAGGGATCGTCGCCGTACTGCAGGACGTCGACGCTACTCAGCGCGCCTTCGGGGAAGCGCCCCTTCACCTCTTGCTCGATGCGGTCGGTGGTGGCGCGATCCACACGTTCCATGCCATCCTCCTCGAGTATCCTCAGCAATCAGAGTAACTCAGCAATCAGAATAACTCGAGTTACATATGTATACCAAGGATCTCGAGCAGGTCACGGAGATCGGTGATCGTGTAGTCGGGCACGCAGTCCAGAGCCAGGGTGAAAGCCGTCTGATGCGCGTCGAACGCGACCGCTCGGATTCCATGCCTGCACTTTCGCCTGATCCCTTGGTCGGCCTGATACCCGCGGGGGTCACTGCCCGGCGCGGGGGAGGGAACGGGAGAGCTCGCCCAGCCTGTGCCAGGCGGGCGACAAGCCGGCGAACTGCGAGGTCATCAACGCGACCATCACCGGGTCGCCGGGCGGGTCCCCTCGCGGGGAGCCGTCCAGCCGGCGTTGCGCATCCCACTCGACCATCTCCTCGGCCAGGTCCGCGAGCCGCGGATCCGCCGGATCCCAGTCGAAGGCCTGATCGCAGGCCAGGTACAGGCGCCGGAACCCGGGGTCGGCCATGGCCGCGGCCTTCTCTTGGACCCAGTCCGGTACTGACTCCGGTGACAGCGCGACCGCCAGGATCCACCCGTCCCGCTCCATCTGCACCGTCCGCTCGCTGACTCCCATCGCGCGGAGCTGGTCGAGGATCTCCACGATCTCAGGCGGCAGGAACAGCCGCTCGCCCCCGCCCTCGGCCAGCTCGGCGATCTGGCGGCGGTGCCGGGTCAGATCGCGGATCTTGCCCTTCAGCCCTTCGTCGATCTGGGCGATGGCGTCGGAGAATTCGCCGGGCGGGGCGGTGATCAACTCCTTGATGCGGGCCAGGGGCACGCCGGCGTCCGCCAGGGTCTTGATCTGGATCAGGTCGACCACGGCCTGCGCGTCGTACCGGCGGTAGCCGGACGCGTCGCGGTCCGGCTCGGCCAGCAGGCCACAGTGGTGATAATGGCGCACGGCCCGGACCGTGACCCCGACGTGCTCCGCGAGCTGGCCAATGGTGAGCATCGACGACCTCCCTTGGCTGCCGTCTCGATCGTTCCGTACAGTCTCGGCGGTCATCACGAGCGCCGGGTCCGGTTGTACAGCGCGCGGGCCCACAGGTACCCGGCCAGGGCCAGGCCCGCGCACCAGGCCACGGCCAGGACGGCGCTGTGGCCGGTCGCGGTGCCGGTCAGCAGCCCCCGCAGCGTGTCGATGACCGGGGTGAAGGGCTGGTTCGCCGCGAACCAGCGCACACCCTCGCCGGACATGGCCCTGGTGGGGATGAACGCGCTGCTGATGAACGGCAGGAAGGCGGGAATGAGCGCGAGGCTGTTCGCGCCCGCGGGAGTCTTGGCGAGCAGGCCGAACGCGACGGTCAGCCAGGTGAGCGCGACGGTGAGCATCGCGAACACTCCGGCCACCGCGATCCAGGCCGTCGGCCCGGCGGAGGACCGGAACCCGAGCAGCAGCGCGACCCCGATGACCAGAACCGCGCTGATCATCGTCCGGACCGTGCTCCCGGCGACCTGCCCGGTCAGCACCGAGGCACGCGAGATCGCCATCGTGCGGAACCGGGGGATGATGCCTTCGTTCATGTCGTTGCAGACGTTTATCGCCGTCGCCTCGGCGGCGAAGCCGGCGGTCATGACCAGGATGCCTGGCAAGAGGTAGTCGACGTACTTGCCACTGGCCGATTGGGCGGCCAGGGCGGCCCCGAGCGCGTGGCCGAAGACGCCCACGAACAGCAGCAGCAAGATGACCGGCACCGCTATGCCGCTGATCGTCATCATCGGGAAGCGCAGCGAATGGCGCAGGTCGCGGCGGAACATCGTGGCCGAATCGCGCACGGCGTAGGCGACAGTGGTCATCGTGAGGTCTTCTCCTCGGGGTGCGGGCCGGCCTGGGGACGGCCGGTGACGGCCAGGAAGACGTCATCGAGGTCGGGCGTGTGCACCGACAGTCCTTCGGCCGCGACCGCGTCCTCATCGAGCTGGCCGAGCAAGTCCTTCAGGGACTGGATGCCGCCGTCGTAGGGGACCTGCAGCGTGAGCGCATCTTCGTCGCCCGCCGTCGCGCCGAGGATCTGGGCGGCCCGCTCCAGGGCGTCCGGGTCGCCGAACCGCAGCAGGACGTGGCCACCGGGAATCAGGCGCTTGAGCTCTTCTGCCGTGCCCTGGGCGACCAGCCTGCCGTGATCGAGGACCGCGATACGGTCGGCCAGCTGGTCGGCCTCCTCCAGGTACTGCGTGGTCAGGAAGATCGTTACGCCGCGGTCGGCCAGCTCACGGATGATCTCCCACATCGTGCGCCGGCTGCGCGGATCCAGGCCGGTGGTGGGCTCGTCGAGGAAGATCAGGCGTGGCTCGCCCACCAGGGTCATCGCCAGGTCGAGCCGGCGGCGCATGCCGCCGGAATAGGTCGCGGCCACCTGGCCGGCCGCCTCGGCCAGATCGAACCGGCCGAGCAGCTCGGCGGCGCGTCGTCGGCCCTCGGCCCGGCCCAGGTGGTGCAGGTCCGCCATCAGGACGAGGTTCTCCTGCCCGGTGAGCAGGTTGTCCACCGCGGAGAACTGGCCGGTGACGCCGATCGCGGCGCGGATCTTGTCCGGTTCGACCGTCAAGTCGTGGCCGGCTACGCGCACGGTGCCCGCGTCGGGGGCCAGCAGGGTGGAAAGGATCTGGACGGTCGTGGTCTTGCCTGAGCCGTTCGGCCCGAGCAGGGCGTAGATCGTGCCCTCGGTCACGTCCAGGTCGATCCCGTCGAGCACCACGTGATCGCCGAAGGACTTGCGCAGCCCCGTGGTCATGACCGCCCGGGTCGTCCCCCGCGACGAAACTTGGGTATGAGGTGTGGTCATGCCGCCATGGTGCAAGGTTGACGCAGGGTCAAGGTCAAGCCCATGCTGGGCGGCCAGGAAGTGGGCGAGCGCCTTCAGCCGCCAGAACAGGTGCGCGTCGTCCCGGTGGTACGTCGCGCGAGCGATCGCGTGGCTGAACTCCTCGCGGAGTAGTATTCCCTCCCCGTCGCGCGACTCCCGGCAAGTTCCCCGTTACCTGGTATCTGCCGCGCCTGATACATAGCTGCGCCGTACGCTTAGTCCGGTTTTTGGCGGATGCTCCCGGTTGACGCAAACGAATCTATGTTCGATACTTGACGGGATGGGGAGAGCGCCTGCGGAAATCAGGCGGATACCGGCGGGCTATCCCGCGCCATCGACGGCCGTCGGGATCCCTGCCGCCTGTCCCGACCGCGGGGTCCTGCCGGTCCTGCCAGCGCTGCGCGAGCTACTGCCGCGGGGCGGGCTGGCTCGCGGGTCGGTGGTGGCCGTGGCTGAGTTCGGCTTGCTGGCCCTGGCCCTCGTGGTCGGCGCCTCAGCGGACGGGGCCTGGTGCGGGATCACCGGGGTGCCCGAGGCGGGCGTGCTGTCCGCGGTGGGCTTGGGCCTGGACGCGGAGCGGACCCTGCTGGTCCCGGATCCGGGGAGCGCCTGGCCGCAGGTGGTGGCGTCGCTGCTCGACGGGTGCGAGCTCGTCTTGCTACGGCCGCCCACGCGGGCGCCCGCCCAGGTCCGGCAGCGCCTTGAGGCGACGCTCCGGCGCGGGCGGGGTGCGCTGCTGGTGGCCGGGGACTGGCCAGGGGCGCAGGCCCGCCTCCGGGTCGTCACCCAGGGGTGGACGGGACTCGGCGACGGGTACGGCCGGCTCCGGGCGTGCTGCGCGGAGGTGGTGGCCGACGGCCGCGGGGAGGCGGCCATGACGCGCACGCGCTGGCTCTGGCTGCCGGCCGAAGACGGCAGCGTCACCGTGGCCGACCCCGCGGATATTCCTGCAACGGACATCCCTGCGGTAGGCTTGCCGTTCGCCGGGGCCACCCGCCGGCTGCGGGCGGTAAGCGCGGGGTGAGGCCGCGGCGGCGCGGTGCTCTTGAACCCGGTGCTGGTGAACCCGGTGCTGGTGAACCCGGTGCCCTCGAACCTGGAGTCCCGCGG
>JASIGD010000491.1 GCA_030045295.1 Streptosporangiaceae bacterium | reverse complement strand
ACCATCGGCAGCACGAACTCGCCGGCCGATGTCTCCGGCCGGGCGCGGAGGAAATCGCCGATCTGCGCCAGCAGCCTCGAGCGCTCAGCCGGTTCCATCACCAGCAGATGGGAGTGAGTCGCGATAGTGGCTAGCAAGGAGTCGGCGGTCCGCCGCTGCCCGTGCCCGAATTCCCCGGCCACGGCGGCATCGAACAGGCCCGATCCGGACTCCAGGATGCGCTCCTGCCTGGACCGCTCGGCGCTGTCCCGCCACCGCAGCAGCGTGACGCTGGACTTGCGCTTGCTGATCTCAGCCAGCGCCGCAACCCAGCCAACCCGGTCGTCATCGACGTTCCACAGCGCGGCGAGGACACCGCCCGGCTTCAGCACCCGGGCGATCTCGGGTAGCGCCTGGTCCAGGTCGAACCAGTGCAGGGCCTGACCGACCAGGACGGCATCGGCCCCGCCGTCGGGCATCGGGATCTGTTCCGCGCTGCCCGGCAGCGCCCGCGCCGCCGGCAGCTGGCGCCGTAGTTCGGCGAGCATCGCTGGGTCGGGTTCCACGGCGGTGACGTCAAGACCAAGGCGGACGAGGGTCGCGGTCAGCTTGCCCGTTCCCGCGCCCAGGTCGAGGACCCTGAGCGGCTGGCGTGTGCGGACCGGTTCGAGAGCCCACCCGACGGCGGCGTCGGCGTAACCGGGGCGGTGCTCTGCGTAGGCGGCTGCGGCGGCACCGAACGAGGAACCGTGCCGTAGCCTGTCACCGGTTTCCGCCTCGCTTTCCGCTCCGGTCAGGTCGTCCTCCTGTTGCTGACTATTGGGGCGGATTCTTGGCGTCATACGCGGCGCGGGCCTCCTGGATCTCGGGCAGGTGGCTGTCCGTCCAGGTCACGAGGCGGTCGATCGTATCGAGCAACGTCTGGCCCATGGGGGTGAGGGTGTAGTCGACCCGGGGCGGAATAACCGGATGGATGGTGCGGGTCACGATGCCGTCCCGCTCCAGGCCGCGCAGCGTGACGGTGAGCATCCTGGCGGTGATGCCGTCGATCGAGCGGTGCAGTTCGCTGAAGCGCTTGGTGCCCTGGCCGAGAAGCCCGATCACGTACACCGACCACTTGTCGCCGACCCGCTGGAGAACCTCGCGGGCACGGCAAGGCGACAGCTCGCTGGTCGTTCCTGACGGTTCGCTGCCCTGCCCCGGCGGCTCGCAAACCGGGCCGACTTGCCCGGAATCCACGAAAGTCCCTCCCTCCGTACCCCACCAGGGTACTTCCCGGCTGGCCCGGATGTCGCGAAGTACTTGACGGTTCAAGTACATAGTGGTTACTATAAGGAAGTTAGATACGCAAGCGAAGTTGCGTACAACAAAGTACCAGAAACACACCTGGAGGAATAATGACCGAGACAGCCGTGGAGATTCCCGGTTACGTCGCTGGCACCTGGAGCATCGATCCGGTGCACTCGGAGGTGTCCTTCGTCGTCAGGCACATGATGGTGAGCAAGGTCCGCGGCCGTTTCGACAAGTTCGACGGGACCATCACCACCGCGACCGACCCGCAGCGGTCCAGCGTCGAGGCCACCGTGGACCTCAGCTCGGTAAACACCGGAAATGACACTAGGGACAACCACATCCGCAGCGCTGACTTCTTCCACGTCGAGCAGCACCCCACGATGACGTTCAGCTCCACCGGGATCCGCTCCGACGGCGAGGACTTCCTGCTCGACGGCGACCTCACCCTCCGCGGCGTCACCCGGCCGGTGACGTTCCGCCTCGAGGTGAACGGCTTCGGCCCCGACCCCTACGGCGGGACGCGGGCGGGCTTCTCCGCCACCGCCGAGATCAACAGGAACGAGTGGGGCGTCAGTTACAACGGCCCGATCCCGGGCGCCGGCGCCACCGGCGTGGTCCTCAGCGACAAGGTCACGATCAACCTGGAGATCGAGGCCGTCCTCAACTCCGGCGAGTAATTCCGACCGGGCGCAGGCGGGCCATCACCGCCCGGCGCGGCTGCCGGGCCTCACCTGGATCGTCGCGGCCCGGAGGACCCCGGCGAGCCCGGGCCCTCCGGGACCGCGCCTGTTTCGGGCCGGAGAGTCAGCGGCCGACGCCGTGCTTGGTGAGGTAGTCGATATAGAACGGGCGCAGCCCGTCGGCCACGTCGCCTTTGCCGGAGTCGATCGCGTCGTCGATCAGCGCGGACAGATGCGTGATGTCGCGGCCGGCCTCCGTATCGTGTCCCTCGGCGGCTTCGGCCGCCGGGATGGACCGCAGCAGCTCCCAGAGAAACTCCACATCCGCGTGATGCAGGGCCCGCCGCACGGCGAGGTCATGCAGCTCGCGGGAGGAAAGCGCGTCCAGAGATGGCGGCTGGGGATGTGGGTCGGGAGTAGTCACGTGTGGACTCTATCCCTCGGACCGCCCGCCCGATCCCTCGGACCGCCCGCCTGCCCCCGGCGCAGGCCGCCGGACACGGCGTGCGCCACGGCGACGACCCCCGCGTTCGCGGGCAGGTCCTCGAGCAGGACCGGCTCGCCGTCGCCGTCGCTCAGCGGGATCCGCCAGTTCGGGTACTCGTCCACCGTGCCTGGCATGTTCTGCGGGCGGCGGTCGCCAGCAGCTTCGGCCAGCGAGACGCCGATCAGCACGGCCGGCGTCCGCGCCAGGTGGCCATACAGGGCGACCGTGAACTCCTGCGGCGTCACCTCGGCGGGCCCGCCCCGGCCGGAAAGGAGCCCTTCGCGCGCGAGCATCGCGAGCCACCGGTCCGCCTCCGCCCGCGCCGCGGCCCGCTCGTCCGCCTCGGGCTCGGTGAGCAGGCCGAGCCCGGCCCGGATGGTGACCTGCTCTCCGCTGAGGAAGGCCGCAGCCGGGGGCATATCGTGCGTGCCGACCGTGGCCAGGCAGCCGCGGCGCCACCCGCCCGGCCGTCGCGGCGTGCCATCCGCGCGGCGCTCGAACCACAGCATCGAGGTGCCCAGTACCCGGCGGTCGGCCAGGAAGTCACGCAGCCACGGCTCCACCGTGCCGAGATCCTCCCCGATCGCCAGCGCGTGCGCGCGCGCCACCTCCCCGGCCAGCACGCTCCCCAGCAGTTCGTGGTCATACCGCACGTAAGTGCCGAGGCCGGGTGGCATCCCGGCGGGTATCCACCACAACCTGGCCAGCCCCATGACGTGATCGACGCGCATGCCTCCTGCGTGCCGTGTGGTCGCGGCGACGAGCTCCGCCATCGGCCTGCACCCCTGAGCGACCAGCCACCCGGGATGCCACGGCGGCAGCGTCCAGTCCTGGCCCCGCTGGTTGAACTCGTCCGGCGGCGCGCCGACGCTCACGCCGGGAACGATCACGTCCTGACGCGCCCAGGCGTCGGCGCCGCCGGGATGCGCGCCCACGGCGAGGTCATTGATGACGCCAATGGTCATTCCTGCCTGCCCGGCCGCGGCCTGCGCCGCGGCGGCCTGCGCCGCGACCAGCCATTGCAGCCAGGCGTGGAAGTCCACCCGGTCGGCCAGCGTGCGCGCGAGCGCTGCCACCCGCGCCGACCGGGGATCGGCGAGCGCGGCAGGCCACGTCCGCCAGTCCGGGCCGTGAACCTCGGCGATCGCGCACCAAACCGCCCAGTCCTGGAGCGCCTCGCGGTCGCGGGCGCGGAAGGCGTCGAACTCGGCGCGACGGCCCGGGCCGAGCGGCACGGCCCGGATGATCTCGAGCGCGGAGCGCTTAGCGGCCCAGACCGCGTCCCTGTCGATCAAGCCCGCCACCGTGTTCGCGGCGCGCAACGGCGCGGCGAGAGCGTCGATCCGCGCGCGGTCACCCGCGCTGAGCCCGGCGTACTCGGGGATGTCCTCGATGCGCAGGTACAGCGGGCTGATGTGGCGTCGCGTCATCGGCAGGTACGGCGACGCGCTGACCGGGCCGAGCGGCTCAGCCGCGTGCAGCGGATTGACGAGCACGAAATCCGCGCCGAGCTCGCGCCCGCTCCACGCGGCGAGATCGGCGAGGTCGCGCAGGTCACCATGACCCCAGGACGCGCGGGAGCGAACCGAGTAAAGCTGGACGGTAAATCCCCACGCCCGGCGGGCGGGAAACGGCGCCCGCAAGGGAGGACCGGTCGGACGGGGTCCCCGGGTCGGAGGAGGCTGGGGAGATCGCCCCCCCGAGCTGATACTCTCGAGCACCGCGGCCAGCGTCTCGTCGGCCACCTCGACCAGACGACCCCGCCAGTCCTGGTAGGAGACCGCCACGCCGTGAGCGTGGGCCCGGCGCGCGAGTTCTGCCCGTGCTGTCACTGCTCTAGTTTGCCGAATGTACCGACCCGCGACGTCCCCGCCGCGGGGCGGCGTCACGTTCCGGCCGCGGGCTCCAAGACGAACACCGGTATCTGCCGGGTGGTCTTCTGCTGGTACTCCGCGTAGGGCGGGTACGCGGCGACCGCCCGCTCCCACCATTCGCCGCGCTCGGCGCCGCTGACCTCGCGGGCGATCATGTCCCGCTTGACCGGGCCGTCTTGCAGCTCGACCAGGGGATTCGCGAGGACGTTGTGATACCACAGCGGATGCGCCGGGGCGCCGCCCTTCGACGCCACCATGGCGTAACGCCCGCCGTGCTCCACCCGCATCACCGGTGTCTTGTGCACCTTGCCGCTCTTGGCGCCGCGATTGGTCACGATCACCACCGGCAGGCCGGTGTCGCGCAGCGTCGTGCCCTGGGTCCCGCCGGAACCCTCGTACAGTTCCACCTGATCGCGCACCCAGGCCGCCGTGCTCGGCTCGTATTCTCCCTCAACAGGCATGGCGCTAGTCAACACTAGACGCCCGGAGCCTGGCCTCCCAGGGTCCCGCTTCGCCTGATCCCATTCGTCGGGACGAGGAGATTTGAACTCCTGATCTCTAGTCCCCCAGACTAGCGCCTTAACCAAGCTGGGCCACGTCCCGTAGCGTTACAACTACAATTTATAACGCCAACCTGCTGTCCGCCTATCGGCTCAGCCAGCTTAGCGCAGCCTCGGTGGCTCGCGGAAACGGCGCCCGGCCCCCGCCACGCCACGGCCGGTGCGTGAACGCCGCCGACGCGGGAAGTTACGATGTGCCGGGCACCGCATGGGGCGAGCTGCTCGTTGTAGTTAGCAGGAACAGCGTCGCGGCCGCACGGAGGGACTGGGCAGTTGAGGGTACTTGGCGCTCGCCGCTCAGACTCTCACGACGTCGACCTCGGCGAGCAGCAGCCGCCGCCGAGCAAGGGCGACAGGCGGCTCAGGCTGGGCTTGAGGATCACCAAGATCGTCTTCGTCGTCGTCGTGGTCTTCGCGGTGGGGATCGCGCTGCTGTTCGTGCTGACCCCCTCGGCCGGGCAGGCCACCGCCCTGGCCCAGGCCCAGGCGCGGGAGCATCACATCGCCTATCCCGGCCCGCCGGTCCCGCCGCGCTTCGCGCAGGCCCTGGTGGCCACGGAGGACCACCGGTTCTACGCCGATCCGGGGATCGATCCCCTGGCGCTGGTCCGGGTCGCGGTCTCCTGGGTGACCGGGCGCCAGGACGGGGGTGGCAGCACGATCGACCAGCAGCTGGCCAAGAACCTGTATACCTCGGGCCGCAGCGGCTTCACGCAGCTGTTCGAGCAGGTGGCGCTGGCCGTCAAGCTCAACAGGACCTACAGCCGGGCGGAGATCCTGCGCCTGTACGCCGAGGTCGCGTACTACGGTCACGGCTATTACGGTCTCAGCGCGGCCAGCTGCGGCTACTTCGGGCGGCCGCCCGCCCAGCTGACCCTGGTCCAGGCCGCCATGCTGGCCGGCGTGGTGAACGCGCCGACCTACGACGACCCGCTGGTTTACCCGGCCCGGGCGCGGGCGCGCCTGGTGCACGTCATCGACCGGATGGCCGCCGTGGGGTACCTGACGAACGCGCAGCAGGACGCCGCGCTCAAGGCACCGCTGGACTTGTCCGCCGTCCGCGGCTGCCGGTAGGCGACGGCCAGCCTCAGGTCCCCGAGGTCTCCGGCTCGAGCCGCTCGGCGGCCGGCGAATCCCCGTCGGCGTACAGGAAGACCCACCGGCGGTAGCAGTACAGCCGGAACAGCGTGGCCAGGGCGATGCCGATGATGTTGGCCACGTTGTAGGAGAGGTTGTCGGTCAGCCCGAACCCGTAGTGCACCAGCGCGACGACCCCGTCGGTGATGAGGATCCCGATGCCGTTGAAGAAGAAGAACAACAGGGTCTCGCGGCCCCAGTGGCTGCCCTTGCGGTGCCGGAACGCCCAGAACTTGTTGCCGACGAAGGCGAATACCGTGGCCACGACGTTGGCCAGCGTCGTGGCGGCTACCGGGCCCAGCCCGGCACCGGAGTGGAACGCGTTGACCAGGACGATGGTGAGCACGAACGCGAGAGCGCCGACGACGCCGAACTTGGCGACCTCGTGGATCAGCACCCGGAAACGCGCGTAAAGATCTCGGATGAGATTCACCCTGTCTCGGTCCTTGATTTGGTTCATCCCGTATGAACCCGACTTTATCGTGTCCGCTGATGTGGTACGGGAAGAGGCGGCAAAACCGTTCGAGGAATGTCGTAACCCGCGGCTAGCCTGGATCAGGTGCTGGAACGTCCCAAATCCGAGGTACTCGTCCGGGCACGCGGCCTGACCAAGCGGTTCGGGAGCTTTACGGCCGTCGACGGGATCGACTTCGACCTGTACCGGGGCGAGGCGTTCGGGTTCCTGGGCCCGAACGGGGCGGGCAAGTCCTCCACGATGCGGATGATCGGCTGCGTATCCCCGCCGACCAGCGGGGACCTGACGATTCTCGGCCGCGATCCGGTCAAAGACGGATCCGCGATCAGGGCCCGGCTCGGCGTGGTCCCGCAGGAGGACACGCTCGACGTCGAGCTGACCGTACGGGAGAACCTGCTCGTCTACGGCAGGTACTTCGGGCTGCCCAGGCGCGTGATACGGGAGCGGACCGCCGCCCTGCTCGAGTTCGTGCAGCTCTCGGATCGGGCCAAGGATAAGGTCGACCCGCTGTCCGGCGGCCTGAAGCGCCGGCTGACGATCGCCCGCTCGCTCATCAACGAGCCTGAGATCCTGATCCTTGATGAGCCCACCACCGGCCTGGATCCGCAGGCCAGGCACGTGGTATGGGACCGGCTGTTCCGCCTCAAGCAGCGCGGGGTCACGCTGATCCTGACCACCCACTACATGGACGAGGCCGAGCAGCTGTGCGACCGGCTGGTCGTGATGGACCACGGCACGTTCGCCGCCGAGGGCTCACCGCGGGACCTGATCGCACGTTACTGCTCGCCGGAAGTCCTCGAGTTGCGGTTCGATCCCGACGTGCATGACGCGGCCGCGGACAAACTCAAAGACTTTTCCTCCGAACGGACCGAGGTGCTCGCCGACCGGATCTTGCTCTACGTCGCCGACGGGGACGCGGCACTGGCCGCGGTCCGCGCCAGCGGGCTGGAGCCGCTCACCTCGCTGGTCCGCCGCGGCACGCTCGAGGACGTCTTCCTGCGCCTGACCGGGCGCAGGCTGGAGGACTGATGGTCGGGGAGGTACGGAGGTCCGGGGCGGAACGGGGGGCCGGGCCATCCCCGCGTGCGGCGGGTCTTCGGGGGGTCGCCCGCCGGAACGTAGCCCTGTCTTTCCGCGCGTTCCGCTGCTGGCTGACCGTCTACCGGCGGATCTGGCGCTCGAGTATCTGGTCCAGCGTGCTCGGCCCGCTGTTCTACCTCGGCGCGATGGGCTTCGGCCTCGGCTCGCTCGTCGACGCCCACGGCACGGCGAGTCTCGGCGGCGTGGGCTACCTGGCCTTCGTGGCCCCGGCCATCCTGGCCTCCGGCGCGATGAACACCGCGATGGCGGAGGCGAGCTACCCCGTGTTCGGCTCGGTCAAGTGGAACAAGATCTACATCGGGGCGCAGGCCTCGCCGCTGCGGCCCGCCGACCTTTTCCGCGGTCACCTGATGTTCATGACCATGCGGATCGCCATGAACGCCGCCATCTTCACCGTGTTCATGTGGATATTCGGGGCCGCCCAGTCCGGGTGGGTGGTCCTGGCCTGGCCGGTTGCCGTGCTTACCGGGCTGGCGTTCGCCGCCCCGGTCGCGGCCTGGGCGGTCACGGTGAAGAACGAGAACTCTTTCGCCTACATGTTCAGGTTCGGCATGATGCCGTTGCTTTTGTTCTCGGGCACGTTCTTCCCGATCTCCCAGCTGCCCGGCTGGCTGCGGTTGCTCGCCTACGCGACGCCGCTGTGGCACGGCGTGGCGCTGTGCCGCGCGCTCAGCCTCGGCCACGTCGATCCGGTCCAGGCGCTGGTCGACGTCGCCTACCTGGCGGCGCTCGCGATCGTCGGCGTCTGGGCCGGAGCCCGTACCTACCGCAGGCGCCTCTGTGTCTAGGAAGGCAGACCATGTCTAGCGCCTCGCTGCGGATGCTCCCGCCCACCGGGCGGCTGAGGCGGCTGGCCCGGGGGAGCGACCCGTCCCGGCCCCCCCGCGAGGGCATGCGGTCGGCGGGGCCCTTCCGCGGCGATCCCGGCAGCCTGCGCCTGATCGAGCGGCACGCCCGCGTCTACCGGCACGCCTGGCTCGTATTCGTGTCCGGCGTCTTCGAGCCGCTGTTCTACCTGCTTTCGGTGGGGCTGGGCCTGGGCGTGCTGGTCGGGAAGGTGCCGGGCCCCGGCGGGCAGCCCATCCCGTACCGCGATTTCGTCGCGCCCGGCCTGCTGGCCGTGTCATCGATGAACGGCGCGATGTACGACTCGACGTTCAACATCTTCTTCCGGCTGAAGTACGCCAAGCTGTACGACGCCGTCCTGGCCACCCCGATGCGGCCCGCCCAGGTCGCGCTCGGCGAGATCGGCTGGGCGCTGCTTCGCGGCACCATCTACGCCATCGCGTTCACGCTGGTCATGCTGGCGCTGGGCCTGGTCCACTCGCCGTGGGCGGTGCTGAACGTCCCGGTGGCGGTGCTGATCGGCTTCGCGTTCGCCGCCATCGGCATGACCGGCACCACGTACATGAGGAGCTGGCAGGACTTCGACTACGTCATCCTGGCCAGCATGCCGCTGTTCCTGTTCTCCGCGACGTTCTACCCGCTCAGCGTCTATCCGCGGCCGCTGCAGGTGGTGATCGAGTGGACGCCGCTCTACCAGGGCGTGGTGCTGCTGCGTGACCTGACGCTGGGCGTGGTCGGCCCCGAGCTGATCTGGCGGGCGGCGTACCTGGGCGTGCTCGGGCTCGCTGGCCTCTACGCATCCGGTCGCCGGATCGGCAAGCTGCTGCTCGTCTGACCTGCCGCGCCGGGCCGGAACCGGGCCAGAGGGCGCATCCTGGCCCTATTTCCCGCGGCTCCCAGAACAGATAGGCTGCCCGAGATGCTGGAGGAGCAGCGGGCGCGGTCTGGTGCCGAGCCGGTCCTGCCCGAGACTCAAGCGCCGCCGGCCAAGGCGGGTGCGGTGCCGCGGCCTGCTGCGCCGCGAAAAGAACCCCCCAGCGTTTACACCGACCCGTTCACCTGGGCGATCGCGGTCACTGCCTTCGCCGCGTACGCCGTCATCTCGCTGTTCCGGCTGCTCCAGCTCAACCCGTCGTCGTGGGATCTCGGCATCTACACCGAGTACGTCAAGCAGTACGCCCACCTGCACGCGCCGATCGTGGACATCAGGGCGGCCGGCTTCAACCTGCTCGGCGATCACTTCCAGGTGATCGTCGCGGTCCTGGCCCCGTTCTTCCGGGTCTTTCCCTCGTCAGCGACGTTGCTCGTCGCCCAGGCGCTGCTGGCCGCGGTTTCGGTGTTCCCCGTCAGCCAGGTCGCCCGCGAGAAGCTGGGCGTCGGCCCGGGCCGCGCGATCGCGGTCGCGTACGGGTTCTCCTGGGGCCTGCAGCAACTGGCCCAGTTCGACTTCCACGAGATCGCGTTCGCGGTTCCGCTGCTGGCCTTCTCGCTGTCCGCGCTGGTCCGCGGGCACACCAGGGCCGCGGTCTGGTGGGCGGTTCCCCTGGTCTTCGTCAAGGAGGACCAGGGTTTCACGGTGGCCGCCATCGGGCTCTACCTGGTCATCGCCGGCCTGCGCGCCAAGGCGTCGGACGGCCGCGGCCAGGCGGCGGCCGGGGTATTCCTCATCGCCTGGGGCTTCGCCTGGTCGTTCCTGGCCATCGCCGTGATCATCCCGCACTTCAACCCGGCCCACCACTACCTGTACTGGAGCGACGGCGGGGTCCTGGCGCCGGGCGGGCACCTCACGGCCGCTGGCCTGGTAGGACAGGTCCTCCACGCGTGGCCGGTCAAGCTGCAGACCGTCGTCTTCTTGCTGTTGCCCACGGCGTTCCTCGCGCTCGGCTCGCCGGTGGCGCTGATCGCCGTGCCGAGCCTGCTGCTCCGCTTCACGTCCACGGACAGCAGTTTCTGGGGAACGTACTGGCACTACGACGCCACCGTGATGCCGATCCTGTTCATCGCGGCCGTCGACGCCCTGGCCAGGATCGGGGCCGAGATGGACGCCGATGCCACCTCGACCGGACCGGAGGGCTGGGCGAGCGGACGCCAGGGGCTACGCCGCGCGGCCCTGGCCGGCCTGCGGCGCTACGGCGCCGCCATGATGCTGGCGATCGCCGTCCCGCTCGCGTTCCAGTTCCCGCTCAGCAAACTGTGGAACGCGCAGACCTACAGCATCAGCCCGCACGTCGCGGCGGCGGAGGCGGCCATGGCCAAGGTGCCCGACGGCGCCACCGTCCAGACCACGCTGGATCTGCTGGCCCCGCTGGCCGCGCGTACCGACACCTTCTGGATCGGCAACCCCGGCAACCCCAGGACGCAGTACATCGTGTTCGACGGCCTCGACAGTGATTACAGCCCCGCGATCGCGAACGTCCCCGCCTTCATCGCCGGCCTCTACCCCCACCACACGTACACCCAGGTATTCGAGTCCGGCGACGTCTACGTCTTCCGCCTGACCCGCTGACCCTCGAGCGTCGGCCCGCCGTCCGGTCGTAGTGGTGGGCTTACTAGCGAGTAGATAGGCTGGGCGCGACCCAACGGGAGGTTGTGCGCCATGGACTTCGGATACGACGACAGGACGCGCGAACTCCGTGAACGGCTGCTGGCGTTCATGCAGGAGCACGTCTACCCGGCCGAGCCGGTCTTCAGGGAGCAGGCCGAGGCGGCCGCCAGGAGCGGCCGCCCCTGGGAGCGGGCGCCCGTCACCGCGGAACTGAAGGCCGAAGCGCGCCGCCGCGGGCTGTGGAACCTGTTCCTGACCGGGAAGTCGGCCGAAGCGGTCCGCAAATGGGAGGCAGCCAGCGGAGCGGCCGACTCCCTGCTGCCCGATCCGCCGCTGACGAACCTGCAGTACGCGCCGCTGGCCGAGATCACCGGCTGGAATATCGCGCTCGCACCGGAGGCACTGAACTGCGCCGCGCCCGATACCGGCAACATGGAGGTGCTGGCCGAGTTCGGCTCGCCAGAACAGCAGGAACGCTGGCTCCGCCCGCTGCTCGACGGGGCGATCAGGTCGGCGTTCTGCATGACCGAGCCCGCCGTGGCCTCCAGCGACGCGTCGAACATCGCCACCACGATCACACCGGACGGCGACGACTACGTGATCAACGGCCGCAAGTGGTGGTCCTCCGGCGCGATGAGCTCGGACTGCAAGATCCTCATCGTGATGGGCGTCACCGCCGAGGCCACCGACAGCCACAAGAAGCACTCCATGATCCTGGTCCCCCGTGACACGCCCGGGGTCAGCATCGAACGCGGGATGCACGTATTCGGCTACACCGACGGGACGCACGGCGGCCACGCCGAGATCGAGTTCGATCAGGTCAGGGTGCCAAGGCAGAACATTGTGGCCGGCCCGGGCGAGGGCTTCGCGATCGCGCAGGCGCGGCTGGGCCCCGGCCGCATTCACCATTGCATGCGCATGATCGGCGCCGCCGAGCGCGCGCTCAAGCTGATGTGCGAACGGGCTCTGGCCCGGGCGACGTTCGGCCAGCCCCTGGCCGAGC
Source organism: Streptosporangiaceae bacterium (assembly GCA_030045295.1). Next base: position 3,009 of record JASIGD010000491.1, on the reverse strand, counting down.
AGGGCGTGGTCCAGGACTGGATCGCCGAGTCCAGGGTCAGGATCGAGCAGGCCCGGCTGCTCGTGCTCAAGACGGCCTGGCTGATGGACACCGTGGGCAACAAGGGCGCGCATACGGAGATCCAGGCGATCAAGATCGTGACCCCGGCGATGGCGGAATGGGTGATCGACAAGGCGATCCAGGTCCACGGCGCGGGCGGGGTCAGCCAGGACTTCCCGCTGGCGCAGATGTGGGCGGGGGCGCGCTCGCTCAGGTTTGCCGACGGCCCCGACGAGGTGCACAAGCGGTCACTCGCCCGCCGCGAGCTCAGGAAGTATTAACCGGCCACGGGCACCACGGCCCGTTCAGAATAAAATCAAAGAGGAGACACCCAGTGACACCAAGAGTCGCGATCGTGACCGGCTCGGCCCGCGGCATCGGCGCCGCGACGGCGCGCAGGCTAGCCGCGGACGGGATGGCCGTGGCCGTGCTCGACCTGGACGAGGCCGCGTGCGCGGGGACCGTGAAGGAGATCGCCGACGCCGGCGGGCGCGCGCTCGCGGTCGGTGCCGACGTCAGCAAGACCGATCAGGTCGAGGCCGCGGTCGGCCTGGTCGCCGCCGAACTCGGCGAGCCCACGGTGCTCGTCAACAACGCCGGCGTGATCCGCGACAACCTGCTGTTCAAGATGACCGACGACGACTGGGACACGGTGCTCGGCGTGCACCTGCGCGGCGCGTTCCTGATGTGCCGGGCCACGCAGAAGTACATGGTCGAGCAGCGTTACGGGCGGATCGTCAACCTGTCGTCGTCGTCCGCGCTCGGCAACCGCGGTCAGGTCAACTATTCCGCCGCCAAGGCAGGTATGCAGGGGCTCACCAAGACGCTGGCCATCGAACTGGGGCAGTTCGGGATCACCGCGAACGCGGTCGCGCCCGGGTTCATCGTCACCGACATGACCGCCGCCACGGCCGCTCGCGTCGGCGTGTCCTTCGAGGACTTCCAGCACGCCGCCGCCGCGCGCATCCCGGTACGCCGGGTCGGGCAGCCCGCCGACGTCGCGGACACCATTTCCTTCCTGGTCAGCGAGGGCGCCGGCTTCGTCTCGGGCCAGGTCATCTACGTGGCCGGCGGCCCGCTCAACTAACCAAGACACCGTGCAAAGGAAGGCATCGTGCTAACTCCGGAAGAGCTCCGCGAGCGGGTGCTCGCGTTCCTGGCCGAGCACGACCCGCGGGACATGCCGAAGCAGGAATTCCTCAACGCCCGGTTCGACGCGGGCCTGGCCTGGGTGCACTACCCGCAGGGATTGGGCGGGCTCGGCCTGTCGCGCTCCCTGCAGCAGGTCGTCGACGCCGAGTTCGCGGCGGTCGGCTCCCCGGGTCACAACGCTGAGCGGAACGCCATCGGCCTGGGCATGGCCGCGCCGACCATTCTCGCGTACGGCACCGACGAGCAGCAAAAGCGATGGCTGCGCGAGCTCTGGACGGGCCGGGAAGTCTGGTGCCAGCTGTTCAGTGAACCGGGCGCGGGCAGCGACCTGGCCGCGCTGGCCACCCGGGCGGTCAAAGTGAACGGGGAAAGTGAAGGGGGAATGGGGAGGCGGGTGGGGGGTGGGGACTGGGTGGTCTCCGGGCAGAAGGTGTGGACGTCCCAGGCACACCAGGCCCGGCGCGGCCTGCTGGTCACGCGCACCGACCCGGACGTGCCGAAACACGCCGGGCTCACGTACTTCGCCGTCGACATGAAGGCGCCCGGCGTCGAAGTCCGCCCGCTGCGGCAGATCACCGGCGAGGCCGAGTTCAACGAGGTGTTCCTGACCGACGTGCGGATCCCCGACGCGGACCGGATCGGCCCGGTCGGTGAGGGCTGGAAGGTGGCCACCGCCACCTTGATGAGCGAGCGGGTAAACATCGGCGCCTCCCGCGCGGCACCGCGGGAAAGCGGCATGATCGGCCCGGCCGTCGCCACCTGGCGGTCCCGCCCCGAGCTGCGCACGCCGGGGTTGCAGGACCGTCTGCTGCGGCTGTGGACCGAGGCCGAGGTGGCCCGGCTGGCGGGGGCGCGGTTGCGCCAGCAGCTGGCCGCGGGCCAGCCCGGGCCCGAGGGCTCGGCCGCCAAGCTGGTCTTCGCCCGGCTCAACCAGGACATCTCCGGGTTGGAAATGGAGCTTTCCGCGGGTGACGGCCTGCGTTACGACGACTGGACCATGCGCCGTCCCGAACACTCCAACTTCTTCGGTCGCGGTCCCGGCTACCGGTACCTGCGCGCCCGCGCCAACTCCATCGAGGGGGGCACGTCGGAGATCTTGCGCAACATCATCGCCGAGCGCGTGCTCGGCCTGCCGCCCGAGCCCCGCGTCGACAAGGACGTGCCGTGGAAGGACCTGCCCCGATGAGTGAAGGACCGGCCAAGGTGAGCGAGCGGCCGGGGGCTGTTTCGGGGGCGGAGGACCTCCCCGATCTGCTGTACTCAGATACCGAACGGGCCTTGGCTAACAGCCTGAACTCGCTGCTTGCCGACCGCGCCAGCCTGGACAAGGTGCTGGCCAGGACCGAGTCTCCCGAGACCTACGACGACAGCCTGTGGCAGGCTGTCGCCGCCGACCTGGGCTGTGCCGGGCTGTTGATACCCGAGCGCGACGGCGGTGCAGGCGCCTCCTACCGCGAGGCAGCCTCCGCCGCGGAGGCGCTGGGCGGCTCCGTCGCTCCGGTTCCGTTCCTCGGCAGCGCCGTCGTCGCCACCGCTGCCCTGCTCAGCGTGGCCTCGGGTGCCCAGCCCGAGGGCACCCCGCACAGTGCCTCCTCCTCGGGGACGCCCTTCACCCCCGCGCGGGCCGCGACCGACCTGCTGCGCCGGATGGCGGACGGCAGCCTGACCGTCGCGCTGGCGGCCGCGTTCGCGACCCCGCCGGCGAGCGCGTTCCCGACCTCGGTCCGGGTCGCGGGACCGCGGCCCGGTGACGCCGAGAAGGGGGTGGCCCGGCTCCGCGGGACGGTCAGCGGGGTCGCCGACGCGCTGCCCGCCAGC
>JASIGD010000056.1 GCA_030045295.1 Streptosporangiaceae bacterium | reverse complement strand
GGCCGACCTGGGCAACGTCGCCCTGGTGCGCCGGATGCTCAAGATCACCGCGCCCGCGCAGGATTTCGACGCGCTGATCGCCGAGCTCCGCGAGCGGGTCACCGAGGAGCTCGACTACCGCACCGAGGCTCGCAACCAGCAGCTGTTCGCCGACTACTTCGACGGCCACCCCACCATCTGCGTGCCCGCCGTCGTCGCGGAGCTGTCGACGCGGCGGGTGCTGACCAGCGAGCTGGCCGGCGGTGCCCGGTTCGCCGAGCTGGCCGGCTGGCCGCAGGCCGAGCGGGACCTGGCCGGGGAGACCATCTACCGGTTCGTGTTCCGCAGCCTGTACGGGGCGAACGCGTTCAACGGCGACCCGCATCCGGGCAACTACCTGTTCGGCGGCGGCGGCAAGGTCACCTTCCTGGACTTCGGGCTGGTCAAGCGGTTCACCGCCGGCGAGATGCGGCCGCTGGTCGCGATGGCCAGGCACCTGTGCGTCGACAACGACCCCGAGGCGTTCCGCTCGGCGATGGTGGACGCCGGGTTCCTGGTCCCGGACGCGCCGGTGTCCACGCCGGTGGTCGTCGAGCAGATGGCCGTGTTCTACGACACCGTCCGCGAGCGCGGCCCGCGCACGATGACCGGCGAGTACGCCTCGGCGGTCACCCGGCGGTTCTTCGACTTCCGCAGCCCGCTGGCCGCGTACGCGCGGATCCCCCGCTCGTACGTGATCCTCCAGCGGATCAACCTCGGCGTGTTCGCCCTGCTCGGCGAGCTGTCCGCGACCGCCGACTGGCGGCGCATCGCCGAGGAGATCTGGCCGTTCGTCCAGGCTCCGCCGTGCACGCCGATGGGCGCCGCCGAGGCCAGCTGGCGGGCTCGGCGGAGGGTGCCGAGCCACGGTCCGTTCGGCAGGAAAGATCTTTTGAATTTACCGAACGGACCTTCCCGGCCCGGGACCGGTTAATGGCGGCGGCGGGAGGTCGAACGGCCTCAGGTACCGGTCGGGCTGTAGCCGGTGAACCCGGGCAGGACCTCGCTGGTGGCGGCGATGCGGACGGGGCGCGGTTTCTCGGCGGGCTCAGCCGACGTAGAAGATGCCGAGGCCGAGGGCCACGCAGATGCCGGCGATGATCCAGAAGCGCACGACGATCGTGGTCTCGGCCCAGCCGGCCAGCTCGAAATGATGCTGCAGCGGCGCCATGCGGAATACCCGCCTGCCGGTCAGCTTGAACGAGCCGACCTGGATCACCACCGAGAGCGTGATGATCACGAACAGCCCGCCCATCAGGAACAGCAGCAGCTCGGTATGGGTGGTGATGGCCAGGCCGGCCAGCACGCCGCCGAGCGCCAGCGAACCGGTGTCGCCCATGAAGATCTTGGCCGGGGGCGCGTTCCACCACAGGAAGCCGATGCACGCGCCCATGACGGTCGCGGCGACGATGGCCAGGTCCTGCGGGTCGCGCACGGGGTAGCAGCCCTGGAACAGGTAGACCGTGCAGTCGTTGCGCAGCTGCCAGATCCCGATGATCATGTAGGCGGCGAGCGCGAGGATGGCCGCGCCGGTGGCCAGCCCGTCCAGCCCGTCGGTGAGGTTCACGGCGTTGGACGTCCCGGAGACCATGAGGACGACGAAGGCCACGAAGAGCACCGGGCCGAGCGAGAGCCCGAAGTCGGCGTAGAAGGACAGGTGGGTGGACGCCGGGGTCAGGTCGAACCCGTCGGGGAACCTGATCGCGAGCACGGCGAAGATCCCGCCCACGATGGCCTGGCCGGCCAGCTTGGCCCCGCTGCGCAGGCCCAGGCTGCGCTGCATGTAGAGCTTGATGAAGTCATCGGCGAAACCGACCAGGCCCAGCCCGGTCATCAAGAACAGGACCAGCAGCCCGGACGCGGACGTGGCGTCGCCGGTGGCGAGATGACCGATGAAGTACCCGGCGAGCGACGCGGTGATGATGACCGTGCCGCCCATGGTGGGCGTGCCGCGTTTGGACAGGTGGCCGGCGGGCCCGTCGGACCTGATCTCCTGGCCGTAACCGCGCCTGCTGAAGGCGCGGATGGCCAGCGGCGTGCCGAACAGCGCGATGAACAGCGAGACGGCCGCGGACAACAGGACGGTTTTCACCGGTCCGCCTCCTCGAGCAGATCAGCAGCGACGTTTTCCAGGTGAGCCGCGCGGGAAGCCTTCACCAGTACCACGTCGCCGGGCTTGAGCCTGTCGCCGAGCACGGCCAGCGCCGCCGGGCCGTCGGGCACGCCGAGGGCCTCGCCGCGCCAGGACCGTACCCGCCGCGTGCCGGACAGCACCGGCGCCGCCTCCGGCCCGACCGCGATCACCCCGGCCAGCCCGGCCCGGGCAGCGAGCTCGCCGACTTGCTCGTGGCTGGCGCGCGAGGTATCGCCGAGCTCGGCCATATGGCCCAGGACCGCGAACCCGCGGCCGTCCCGCGCCAGGTGGCGGAGGGCCTCGAGGGCGGCCGCGACGGACTCGGGGTTGGCGTTGTAGGCGTCGTTGATGACCGTCACCCCGTCGGCCCGGCGGTGGACTTCCATCCGCCACCGGCTGCGCGCCTGCGCGGCGGAGAGCCCGGCCGCGGCGTCGGCCAGGCTGAGCCCGAGTTCGAGAGCCAGGGCGGCGGCGGCCAGGGCGTTCGGCACGTTATGCGCGCCGTGCAACGGCAGGGCGACGGCCGCTGAACCTGCGGGGGTCAGCAGCGTGAAGCTGGGCCGCCCGAGGTCATCGAGCCGCACGTCGGCCGCGCGCACGTCGGCCGCGCGCACGTCGGCCCCGCGCGAGGAGGACCGGGGCTGCGCCACGCCGAAGGTGACGACGCGGGCGGCGGTGCGGGCCGCCATGGCCAGGACACGGGGGTCGTCGGCGTTGAGGATGGCCACGCCGTCGGCCGGCAGCGCGTCGGCGAGCTCGCCCTTGGCCTGAGCCACCTGATCCAGCCCGCCGAACTCGCCGGCGTGCGCGCGCCCCACGTTGAGCACCACGCCGTAGCGGGGCGGCGCGATGGCGCACAGGTGCGCGATGTGGCCGACGCCGCGGGCGGACAGCTCGAGCACCAGGTACCTGGTAGCCAGGTCGGCGCGCAGCACGGTCAGCGGGAGCCCGAGTTCGTTGTTGTACGACCCGGCGGGAGCGATCGTCGGCCCGAGACGCTCCACCAGCTGGGCGGCGAGATCCTTGGTCGACGTCTTGCCCGACGACCCGGTGATGCCGACGATCTGGGCCGCGGGCAGCGAGTCCACCACGAACCTGGCCAGCGCGGCCAGCGCGGCCGGCACGTCGGCCACCACGACCGAGCGGGCGGGGACCGGCCGGCTGGCGAGCACGGCGACCGCACCGGCCGCGATGGCGGCGGCGGCGAAGT